>PKCL01000496.1 GCA_002862165.1 Planctomycetaceae bacterium | reverse complement strand
AGCACAACACCGCATGCTCCTGCTGACTCGGCAGCTGTAGCGTCAGCGAGAAGTTGATCTCTATCTCTCTGAATTCGATATCCGCCGAGTTGATGTACCGCTTGTGGCCTAAGCCCAACATGTGCCATCACTGGAATACCAGCCTCAACGATTCCAGCTATGACATCTCTTTGACCTGACGTTCCCTCCAACTTAATTGCTTGACAGCCCGTTTCCTGGAGGATTCTAGCAGCTGATTCAATTGCTTTATCTACCCCCAAATGCTGCAAAGGAAATGGCAAATCAACAAACACAATTGCACGTTGAACTGCCCGTGAGACAATTTCTCCATGATAGATCATCTGTTCAATTGTGGCAGAAAGTGTTGTTGGCTTGCCTGCTACCACCATGGCAAGACTATCTCCAACGAGAACACAGTCAACGCCTGCTGAATCTACGAGACACCCCGACCACCAATCATAAGCAGTGACCATACTAATTGGTCGATCATCTTGCTTGGCCTGCACTAAGTCATGAATCGTAAGAGAACGGGGTCTCTTATTTTGATCTTGCATGGAATTAGAGATCCAAAGTGTAAACGGCTGTCTATTTCACTCAAATTTTCTCTCGCGTATTGAACAAAGTATTCAAATATCACTCAAGAAATCATCAATATCATCATCTGATAACCCGTCAGAAGATTCCTTAGTGGCGCTTTTATCTTCAAGAAGATTTTTATTCTCATCATCAAGCTCTTCACTTGCATCCAAATAGAGATCATCGTCGATTGATTCTACCTCAAGCAGTTTGTCTTCACTTGGATCTACATCTGCCTCAGCAAATGCTTCAACTGTTTCTCCCTCTGGTTCAGCTTCTAGAAAGTCAATTGCTTCCTCAAATGAGTCCTCAATGATCGCTTTTCCTTGACCATTAGATGTTTCAGCATACTGAACTCGAAAAGCAAGTTCTCCTAATTTAATCACACTTCCGGAAGGAATTGGAACCTTTGTTTTACTTGGAAGCATTGTGCCCTTTACCATTGTTCCATTCGTTGAGCCAAGGTCACGAATAAAGACGGACCCTTTCGACTCAAGCAGTTCGCAATGACAACGACTAATCTGTCCGTGAGGAATCCGAAATGACGCCCGCTGTCCTCTCCCAATGACAATGGGCAAGTCCACATCATATGTGCGAGACTTCTTTTTACCGGACTTCGCTGTTTTAAACACCAGTTGCAACTTCATTTGGCAATCCGAAGTGGGGCCCTGACGGGATCAGAGTTTTACAAGATATGTGGGGTTTTGATGTCTACTGAGGTTTAATGGTAGCGACAACTGTAGGAGTTTCCTCAGGAGAGGTACCAAAACGCTTTAATTATCCCTTCTGAGCCCAATTTTCCAAATGCCTCCGCTGAGTTCTCGGATTGTTCGGAAATCAGGCGAAGATCGTGAGGTATGACCTTGCGACAGGCCCTCAATATCCTATAATCACGGGGTTTTCGGGAGTTAGTGGTCCCTACTGATGCCACCTTCCTTCGAAAACAACAGCATGCGGGTGTAGCTCAGTTGGTAGAGCACCACGTTGCCAACGTGGTTGTCGTGGGTTCGAATCCCATCACCCGCTCTCCTTGTAAAGGGTCGTTATTATTTTCAGTGAACCTCAACAGTTTACTTATTGTTGCATCGAGCCTCTTCCAGAACCTTAAAAAGTATTTTCCTCCTCCACTATTTTTCACAGGACAACGATGTCAGACGATTCAACAGCTCTTGCTGATCCCCAGATACTCAAAATCAATGTCACCGTAGAAGAAACTTCGACGTGCCAAAGAAAAGTAAAAGTTTCTGTCCCTCGAGAAGAAATTGACCGGTATTACGAAGAAGCCGTTGGTGACCTGATGCCGACTGCTCTGTTGCCTGGATTTCGTCCTGGAAGAGCCCCTCGCAAACTGGTGGGTAGTAAATTCAAGTCCGAATTAAATGATCAAATCCGCTCAAAGTTACTAAATGATGCACTCGCTCGTGTCAACGAACAGGAAAATCTTGCGCCAATCAGTGAACCAGATCTCGATGTCGCCGCTGTTATTCTGCCAGATGATGGACCAATGACCTTTGAATTTTCAATCGAAGTTCGTCCAGAATTTGAAATGCCAGAATGGAAAGGGCTTTCTATTGAGAGGCCGATTCGCGAAATTTCAGATGCCGATGTTGAAGAAGCAGAAGCAAATCTACTACGAGAACGAGGGCGACTCGTGCCAGCAAAGGGTTCGCCCAAGACAGGAGATCTCATTGTTGCAAATTTAAAATGCACCGATGGTGAAAATAATGTGTTATCCCATGCAGAGGAAATGGAAATCGTTGTCCGGCCAAAACTTTCCCTTGCTGATGCAGAACTTGAAGGTTTCGACAAGCTTGTCTCAAAATTGGGTCCAGGGCAGACTGTTACTGCTGAAGTATCCATTTCAGAGGAGGCTGCTGTTGACGAACTTCGTGGAAAAAAAGCAACGCTGTCGATTGAGATTCTTGATGTGAAGCGGTTTGAAATGCCGGAAATAACCCCCTCCTTACTCACGGATTTGGGAGATTTTAAGTCAACCGAAGATCTTCGTGAAGCAATTAGAAAACAACTTCAAAACCAACTTGAATGGCACCAAAGAAAACAGGTTCGGCAACAGGTTTCAGCTTCATTAACAGCTTCGGCGAGTTGGGACCTTCCTCCTGAATTATTGCGTCGTCAAAGTCAGCGCGAATTAGAACGATCAATTTTAGAACTTCGTCGTAGTGGCTTCGATGATGACTCAATCCGCCGTTATGTTAATGAGCTTCGTCAGTCGGTAATGGCAAGCACCGCACGATCTCTCAAAGAACACTTTATCCTGGAAAAAATTGCTGAAGCTGAAAATGTCTCTGAATCGGCAGCTGATTATGATGCAGAGATTAAAGCTATAGCGGCCCAATCAGGTGAATCACCTCGACGTGTTCGTGCCAGCTTGGAACGAAAAGGCCTTATGGATGTATTACGCAATCAAATTATTGAGAGAAAAACTATTGATTTAGTAACATCCAAGGCAGAATTTAAAGATATCCCATTTGAATTTCCTAAACCTGACGCTGAAGCAATCGACCACGCTGTTTGTGGTGTCGCAGCTGGTGAAGATGAAATTCCAACCACACCGGTTGCCCATGAAGATATTCCTTCATGATTGGTGCACGTTATTTTTCTTGATCCACTTATACGCACTTCTGAAAGTTGCTCATGCCTGCCCCAAGGTTTCCATTATCATCATCCAACTCTCCAATTGATCCAAGTGCTGCCAGCGCATATCGAGACTATCAGCGACAGCGGCAAATGACTCTTGGTGACCTCTTGCTGGAGAATAGAATCATTCTTTTGCAAGGAGAGATTTATGATGGGAACGCAAATGAACTTGTCATGAAATTACTCTATCTCCAGAGTGAAAATCGTCGTAAAGACATTCATTTTTATATTAATTCTCCTGGTGGTAGTGTCACAGCGACAATGGCAATTTATGACACAATGCAGATTCTCTCGTGTGCGGTAGCCACGTACTGTGTCGGTCTTGCAGCTAGTGGTGGTGCAGTATTGCTTGCAGGAGGAGCACCCAAGAAGCGATTCTCTTTACCGCATGCCAAAGTCATGATTCATCAACCCTACGGCCAAGTTGGCGGACAGGTCAGTGACATTGAAATTCAGGCTGATGAAATTATTAAAACACGTTCAGTATTGAATGAAATTCTTGCATCCCATACTGGACAGCCAATTGAACGAATTGCACAGGATACAGATCGTGATCGGTATCTCACGGCGACAGAGGCTAAAGATTATGGTCTCGTCGATGACATTCTCACTAAACCCCCTGGGGAAGAGGACAAAGATGTTGACTGAGTATCTTTTCTTCTCTTTATCTTCTTCCTGAATAACCGGAATCATTTAAATGCCCCTGATCCCTTATGTTGTTGAAAAAAGTGGCCGCGAAGAGCGGGCAATGGACATTTACAGCCGGCTACTCAAGGACCGAATTATATTCCTTGGCTCTCAGGTGAATGATGAGATGGCAAATGCCATTGTCGCCCAGATGCTCTTTCTTCAGACTGATGATCCAAAGAGTGACATTCATCTCTATATTAATTCTCCAGGAGGAAGCGTTACTGCGGGACTCGCAATCTATGACACGATGCAATTCGTGAGTTGTGATGTCGCAACGTACTGCATAGGTCAAGCCGCATCTATGGGCGCTCTTCTCCTGACAGCTGGAACTGCTGGGAAAAGACGAGCCCTACCAAACGCCCGAATCATGATTCATCAACCACTCGCTGGCATGGAAGGTACTGCAGAAGAGATCATGATTCACGCGAATGAATTTCGGAATATCAAAAGTAAATTGAATAACATTCTTCTGAAACATACCGGTCAACCCCTTGAAAAAATCGAAGAGGATACTGATCGTGATCGGTTTATGTCTGCAGAGGAAGCATGTGAATATCATCTTATTGATGAGGTGATCGAACAGATTCCCACGGGCTAATTGCCTGCAACAAAACGTGGGGCGCAAGGAGGCGCGTCATGAATAAGAAAAAATTCCGGTGGGTAGCACAAAGTCTGTGTTATGTGCTGTTGATAATTTGTCTGCCATTATTAATTGTTGGCTGTAAAAGTGATGTCCACCATCAACTCTTAGAGCGAGAATTACGGCTCCAAGAAGATCAGATTTATTGTCTCCAGGATAAGTTACAAACACAATGCTATGAACTTGACACAATGGAGGATGAAAATGCCTCACTACGAAAACAACTTGGAATCGTTGACACTTCTTCAGCACCACGAAACAAGGTGCAATCCCCAACACCTGCCCAGCCACTTCTTGTACCTCCACAAGTGGATGTTCCAGATTTTAATAGTGGAAATAACTCAGATATCATTGGTCCAATTTTTGGAACAAATCCACAATCCAGTTCCGGTGGCCAAAAAAGCTCAGACAGTCTTCCGAGTCCCACCAGTGAAATGACACCCCCTTCACTTGAGGGCGTCCCGCCGCTGCCACAGAATTCCAGCAAGAAGGGTGCGGCTCGACCAATTCGGCAACTTTCTTTCGCTGAGAGCATCGGACACCAATCGGATCTCACACATCTAGTCATTAACCATGAAAAGACAACGTGTTATGACTCTGACGGTGATGGCTCTCCTGAGGGAGTCACAATCGTCATTGAACCACGCGATGCTGATGAACGTCTCGTTACGACTGCTGGTGACATTTTCATCGCTGCCTACGAACCAACGGTAACAGCCCAGCAGTCTGATTTAGGACGTCAGTTTGCAGTGTGGACAATTCCAGCAGCAAAAGCACACCAACACTTTCGACGTACATCGAGAGCTCGTGGACTTCATTTTGTACTCCCATGGCCAACCGCTCCGCCAGTTACAACTCCAATACGGGTCGAAGTCCAAATGACACAATTTGATGGCACGACTATTCGAACTGAGGCGATTGCAAAACTCGAATCTACTTTACAACAGATCAGATAAAAATGGCCGGCCACGTATACGGGGCCGGCCACTCTTTATCTTTCATCTCACCTAGGGCTTGTGAATCACAGCCCCTTCGAATCGAGAAATCGAAGAAGGTCAGCAATACGGTTCGAATAACCCCACTCGTTGTCATACCAACTCACAACCTTGACGAGATTTCCGAGGCCGATAGTATCGACCGCAGAGAAAATAGAGCTATGCTGATCCCCTCGCAAATCTGTCGAAACTAACAGTTGCTCAGAATACCTGAGGATGCCCTTAAGTGGACCTTCTGCTGCTGTTTTCATGGCAGCATTGATTGCTTCCGGTGATGCCTCTTTATTGAGGGTCG
>PKCL01000367.1 GCA_002862165.1 Planctomycetaceae bacterium | reverse complement strand
GCAAGGGGATGCTGCCAATCTGAACCCTCTGAGGTCTCAAAAAGAATTGGCCATGGGATGTTCCTGTCATTAACAAATTTTTCAAGAGCGTCTCGGTCTTGGTCTAAGCTAATTCCAACAACTTCAAAGCCTTGCGAACTATATTTTTCGTATGCCTCCAAGACGTTTGGTATTTCTGCAATGCAAGGACCACACCAGGTTGCCCAGAAGTCGACCAGAACAACTTTTCCAGCAAGTGTGCTTTGGTCAAACGGTTTTCCGTTGAGTAAAGTGCCGGTTATCTCCATTGGGTTTCCTGGAAGAGAAAGTCGACGAAGTGTTCCCTGAAAGCTTTCTGCCATTTGCTGAATACTTTCGTTCTCACTCTTCTGAAAAAGAGGGCCAAACGTTTCGTAGGCCTGTTTTGACAAAGCTTCACCACCCGGCAGGTGCTCAAAGGCGCTTGCGAGTTGCATGGCAAGACCAGCCGTTGCGGTATCGTTGGGATTGGCAGCTAGAAGGGCGCCAGCTTGTTTAATAACAGCCGGTGCCTTTGCAAGGTCTCGCGTTGTGAAGAGTTCTTGCGCCTCCTGCACGAGTAGAAGACGTTTTGCTTCTGTCGCCAGGGCAGGGGAGGGCCCCTCGATCAGGCTTGTAGCGAATGTCTGTAGACTCGAAGAGGCAGTTGTATCACCAAGTCGACTAAGCATCATAAGGCTTTGTAGCTTTGCTTTTGCAGCTTCATCAAAAAGGTCATCAGAACTTTTTAGTTGCGAAAGCGCCCGGTCGGCAGCTTCTGCCGTAGCCGTTGCAATTGCCTGCATTGATTTCATCATTTCTTCACGAGACGAAGGTTGTGCAGCGACCTGTCTTATTGTTCGGATGTAGTCGAGCATCTCTTCAGGAGTTCCTTCCGGCACGGGTGGAATTCCTGCTGCACCTGTCTCTGGCTGTTTGCCTGTCTCTGGCTCAGCTGATAAAGCGAAGCTGCTCAGGTTTCCTGAAACGAGCAGCAATAATATCGAAAGACTAAGAACGCTGAAAAAACGAGTCATCAGAGGAGCCTCTTTTGAGTCTGAAAAGGGGTTGCTGTGCAAAAGGATTGACTGGATGACAATCCTGACCCTACTTAGCCTACTCCGAGACTGTCCGCTTCGGCAATTGATACTGCAAAGATTGCGTCAGGAACTTCAAAAAGCCTACCGAAGAATTGTTCGCATGCGAACAAAGCCACTTTCTCCGGAGCCAAGAGTGGAACTTAGCTGCCACGATATTGATGTTGTTCCGTCATCTTCTTCGGTTGTTTTTATCTCAGCGGAAATGCTGGAAGCTGCTGAGGATTCAATGAGTTGCAGACGTTGCGGTAGGACATCCATGATTACGATATCAGTGAGCGGTACATCTCCCGAATTTAAAAAAGCAATGGTGAAATCGATTTCCTCACCAATTCGTGCTGAATCACTTCCAGACCTTTTGCACAAAGTCAGCTCTGCTCGTCCCAGTGACTCAACGCGAAGTATCGCAATGCCTTGGCTTGAAGACGTAACGTCGGCCTGCTGATCATTGAACACCGCGTTGGCCGCGGTCAGTCGAGTCCAGGCGATTGGGATGTCGACACCAACAGACTCTGCAATCGCTTCCTTTCTTTTTGCAGAATTGATGTGAGTGTCGTAGATGCTTTCACCAGGCTTTGCTTGGCCGAGTGATTGGTTGGGTAGCATGGCAGCATCCACACCGAGTGGACCGGAACGCTCCTCGACTGCAATGCCAGAGTTTGATTTTCTAGCCATGTGTAAGCTTGTTAACTGGGCTGTGTTACTTGTGGGCTGTTTTGTGATTTGGCTTGCTAGACTTCTATCATTGGACAGGCCGGCAGGTCCCTGAGGAAGTGACTCTTCGTGTATCTGAGTGACGTTCCGAACACTTCCAAATCGTGGAGCATAAATACACTGACAGTTGGAATGAGTGACGCGTGATGAAGAAGCAGCACGAGTGTCATCGATGTCAACGCCATCGGCTCTTCGGTAACGTGCTACGGTGTCGCCAGCCGAGAGGCCTTCGAATTCAGTGCGACCAATCGCCTTTGCAGGCTCAAAAGAATCTCCTCCATTACAAATGAGTGGAGGTAAGATTGCTGGAGTGTTTACGCCATATGGACGGACCTGATACTCAACACACTCACATGCAATGTCGGGTGATGAATTTGCAGAGCTAGAAGGGGGGGCGGCCGGAATTAGAGTCGGTGTGAGCCCTAGAACTAAAAAAAATACAGACACTTTTTTAGGAATTGGCCAGAGATGATTTTGATACAAAAAAGTCATTTGTATTTCTGCAATGAATTGAAAGGTAGGCGATTGCCAATCCGCAATTCGGCAACTGGTTGGCCAAGAGTGCTTGCAACGGATAAGCAACTGTCGCCGGGCTTTATATCGAACCACCTGTCTGCGAAAACATCAGCGGATTCAGGTTCGTTCGAGACATATACAACACGTTGGACATGGTTGCCCGAGAAGGCCTGAATCAGGTCATCTTCATCGATCACAATCTCGATCGGGAATCGCCATTTTTGTCCCCGTGGTGTCACCAGTGATGATAAAACTCGAAGAGATGGATAAAGCTCGTCTGTAGGGCGGTGACGTAGCCCCGAAATTTTCAGTCGATAGGTCTCTCCCGGTAGTAAACCGAGTCGTACCGGGAGTGGATAGGCTGCCGCCCAACCAACTTCAGTTTGAACTGAAACAACAAGGCCTTCAGGGCCTCGTAGTTCGACAGGCTGTTGTTGAGATGATACTTCTTCCAGACGGGGACCGAACTGCGGGGGGCGGTGACTGCCAATCGCTCCCGGTTCTGCCAACACGGCGATTGGTTTCTCCAACTGTAGGCCTTCAATGTCATCAGCTTGGGCTACTGTCATTGTCAGGACTACTGTGGCAATCGCCGGCATTCCGCCAAATTTCCGCAGCGCGGACCCTGTCTGGATGGAAGTATCAATTTTGAACATGAAATTTTCGTAAATTGTTTGTCTGTCTATCGAATCGAGTGCTTTGTCGAACAGGCTGTGTCTTGCATCTTTTCTAGTTATTAGAAATTTGGTTATTAGAAATTCGGTGGTGCTGGAGGGCAGGAACAATCATGGCGGCCACATCCGCTGCACATGGCTGCTGCTCTAGCATCTGGATCTGGACCACCGTTATCGACCCAGCGAGTGCGATCTTCACGAGGTTGCTTGAGTTGTATATGCGGAACATCCGATCGCTCCGAAACGTAGGCACGGGAGGCAGGTTTTGGATAACTCAGCCCAGGAGCCTGCTGCACATGTAATTTCAGCTGTTTTGTTGGCCCCGGAATACTCGTGCGAGTGTGATTGGTAATCGTGTGTTTCTGAAGACCGGCCGGACCACCTAGAGGAATATGTGGAGGACCTGGCAGTCCTATGGGTGTGCCAGTGATTGGCATCCCGTAGCTTGGTGCCGTCATTCCTGCGACAAAAGCAGGTGGTAAACGTCCAGAATTGTCACCACACGGTTTTCCCAATGGAATCCCTGCTACGGCTTGAGAAACTCTACTGACCGGTACGGCTCCTTGCATTACGACAGACTCTAGGTCTTTATTGCCAATCCGAATGATTGCCAAGATTGAGCCTCGGCGATCAGCTTCGACGACAGGGTCAATCCCTGGATCGAGGCGTGTGCTCACAAGGGTTTCTACACCTGCAACAGCCAGTTCTTGGTAATCCGGATCGGGTAGATAGACAACTTTCGTGACAAAGTTTCCTGTGGTTACCTGATCAAGGTCTTCATCAGTGAGTTGAACAGGAACCGTATTGTGTGCAAGAAATGCTGAAGTTCTTGGCGTTGTCGGTGCAACCTCGAGTGTTGGATATAGTTCAGTTCCTTCTCTACCTGGAATATTTGTGAGCTTCAATCGATAGATAGCGCCCTGTGGAAAATCGTATCGGCCAGGTGTAACAAGTGGGCTGGAGTCAAAGCCTCCCGCAGTTGCAACATCCCAGCGAACCTGCATGCCATCTGGTCCCAAGAAGCCTACTTGGGACAGCGGCAATCCGGTTCCTATAAGAGGCGTCATTCCGTCTGGTAGTGGCCCGGTGAGACCACCGCCAGCCATGTATTCTTCATAACCGACAGGCGCAATAATTCCTGGTCCAGGGCCATCAACCCCAGGTCCGGGGTGTGCAAGCATTTGAGGTGGAGGCAGGATATTAGTCTGTGGCTGAGGGCCAACTCCGACGTTCGCTATCCCAGAGAGCGGGGAATTCGCCGGTATATGGCAGCCAGCCAATGCTGTTGCCAAAGAAAGCCCAATGAATTTTTTAGCACAGATATTGAATTTCACTTCAGAGTCTCCAGCTTTACGAACCGCGTGAGTTGGTGTTTATTGTTGTTTTTTAGTGACCGAGAATTTCGGCATGTGCCTTTTGTTTTTCTTTTCATAGACTCCCGATATCTCGACGACAGAGAATTTCTGTGTGTTGATAACCAGTGCTTTTTGTTTGTTCGACTTTCCAATGCCAAAATCTTTGGAAAAACCCGTAGAAATTACGAAATTGGTAAATTTTGCCCGAAGTTCCCAGGTGTTTTACTCAGAACCTAAACGCTTTGTACGAAGAGTTGTCTTGCTGATGGCCCTGGGAACGTCTCTGCCTTTTGGTGGGAATTGCATCTCCCAGGAGACTGCAGGGAATAGCGTCTATCAGCAGCCAATGAGTCCGGGCTTCCGCCAAGGTACGGAATCCGTGTCGTCCAAGAAGCAGGCCGAGCGGCTGGTTTCTACAATGCTTTCGCGGCTTGGTCGTGCGGAATCCGTGTCGGCTCGAATCAGGCAGCGCACTCGATCAAAAGACATGGTAGTTGTCGGAACAGGGCGGTACTTGCAGCAGGGCAGGGGAATAGATCAACAATTTCGTTTTGAGGTCGTCAATAAGGCGGACACAGAAACATTTGAGTTTCTAGAAGTCTCTGATGGGCTTTCTTTTTGGCAGTTTAGGAAGAATACGGACACGCCAGTACAGTTAGCACGAGTCGACATTTCGCAAGTCCGCACAAAACTTGAAGATTTTGGTATCGAGAAAGATCGAGCGGTTGCACCATATCTAGGTGGATTGCAGCGATCACTTGCACTTCTTAGACACTATTTTCGATTTGAATCAGCTGAGAAAGATTCACTTGAGGGTCTGCCGGTTTGGCGAGTGGTCGGTCAATGGAATACAACCGTCTTAGCATCAATACTTCCGCAACACATAATGCCACCAGACGCTTTGGAGGGTGGCGTCGTGAACGTGCCTGACGGTATGCCCTGCTCAGTAGAGCTGATCATTGGAACCGAACAATTGTTTCCATTCCGAATAACGTGGAATGCTTTAGGCGACAGAGGCGAGATTGAACCGATGTCGATATTAGAACTTTATGAAGTAAGACTAGAAGGATCTATAGACTCAGCTGCCTTTGTGTATAAGCCTTCATCAGAGGGTTTAGTTGATAAGACGGAGCAGGTCGTTCAACAGATCCAACCACTTCGGCAGTAGAGTCGATTTTCATCGTGATTTAGGGCGTGAATAACCTAGTGTTGCTGTTGCGTTATGGAGAACCGGCCTATCCTTTAGATGGAGCGATGTCCGTTTGAAGTGTCGTTGGAGCCGCATCATGTTTAAGGAGAATCAATGGAGAAGATATTTTCATCTGTAGCCATGTTCGCTGTCGCACTCATGGTCGCCACTGCCGGACTTGGCTTGTGGCTGGGTGATCTTCATGGGCAAACAGACCAAGCAATTCTTCGATGGGGCACGGTGCATCGGCTTTCCGGTATTTTAGCTGCGTTAGTGGTTGTGCTCGTGAATAGCATGTCGGTGACGTATTTTATTGGCACTGGTCGCTGGTGCCGA
>PKCL01000435.1 GCA_002862165.1 Planctomycetaceae bacterium | reverse complement strand
CCGTAGGAAACTTTCAAAAATTCAGTCCAGTTTGTTGTGGGGAAGGCCGGGGGCATAGGTGTCCAGAACTGTGTAAGCGTTGAGTACACTGGACATCGTGTATTCAGCAACGGGGAAAAGTATAAATACTGTAAGGGTAGCCATGAATTTCATTCTTAATCTGATCTGTCGGTGCAGTGGATTTGTTTTACTCGTCTGCCTGTTTAGCAATACGAGTGTCTGGTCGGCAGAGGAATCCCGGCTTGACAATCCAGCCACCTGGGCAGATCCTTCGTTCTGGAAATCGTTGAAGCCGTCCGGGCAAATCGCTGGCTGGGAATTTCAAGATGGTGAAGTTTCTCTCGTGCGTCCTGGTGGGGAGAGCATCCTGAGCAAGCCAGTTGCTTCTGACTTTGAGCTATCATTTGATTGGAAGATTGCGACCAAAGTAAACAGTGGTGTGAAATATCGTGTGCGGAAACACGGCGCTCCGTATTGGAACAAGACGTATCAGGGTGCTGGATACTGGGGGATCGAGTATCAGATTTATGATGAAAAGCCGAACACAGATGCCTTACATGCAACAGGTGCAATTTATGATTTGGCAACTGCCGCACCAGATAGAAAAGTACTTCCTCCGGGCACGTGGAACACAGCAAAGATTGTCGCCGACGGATCCACAGTGAAGCATTTCCTTAATGATTCCTTGGTTGCATCGATAACTACTGAGGGACCGGAGTGGGAACGGACAATTGCACTGAGTAAGTTCGCAGGCTTCAAAGACTTCGGGCAGTCTTCGACAAAAAGTTGCATCATGCTCACTGATCATGGTGGCAAAGTGTCATATCGAAATTTTCGGTTTGTGACGCTTCCGCAAAAGAGTCAAGCACCAGGAAAACGGGCCGGGCCGTTTCTTGCCGATGGAATGCGAAATAGTTGGGCTGATCAGACTTCGATTGGAATCTGGACTCGTACAACACAATTCTCTGAAATGAATTCCGGTGGCAAAAAGTTTCAGCCAATTTCAAACAAGCAGGTGAAGGAGTTGGAAGAAACCGCTGATGCCGTACAGTTTCTTACGGCGCAGTTGCCCGCGGGAGCCTCGCTTGACGACATGATAGGGGCGTGCCCTGGCGCTGCCGGCGAAGTTCGCCTGACGTATTTTCCTGAAAAGCGGCGGGCGGCAAAAAAGCAAACTACTCAGTGGAGAAAAACAACTGCTGCTGAAGACTTTACGGCACAGTGGCATCTGAATGATCTGTCCCCTGGTACTCGGTATGTAACAGTGCTCGAGGTGCGATCGCCTGGTGGTCAGGAGACAACGGCAGTGTTACGTGGTGGCTTTGAGACAGCACCTGCAAAAAAACTTCGAAAAAGTCTCTCATTTTGCATGACTACGTGCCACGATTTCATTCGTACGGACAATGGTCTGCAAGGACATAAGATGTACCCGTCGCTTGAAAAAATCAATCCTTCATTTCTCGTTCACGCAGGAGATATTGAGTATTACGATAAGCCAGAACCATGGGCGCTTACAGTTGAGCTGATGCGGTTTAAGTGGGGACGAATTTTTTCCCTACCAGATAACCGGTCGTTTTATAAAAACCATACGACGTATTTTTTAAAAGATGACCACGACACGCTCAAAAATGATTGCTGGCCAGGCCAGCGATATGGATCGGTCACGTTTGAAGAGGGTGTGCGTCTGTTTAACGAGGAACAGTTTCCTTCCCGGACACCTCGATATCAGACTGTTCAGTGGGGAAAAGACCTACAGGTCTGGTTTCTTGAGGGCCGTGATTTTCGTAGTCCGAATACCATGGCGGATGGTCCTGAGAAAACGATTCTTGGAGCCGAGCAAAAAGCGTGGCTTTTCAAGACACTCGACGCATCGACTGCAACGTTCAAACTTATCTTTAGCCCAACGCCAATCGTTGGTCCTGATCGAAGTGGGAAAAAAGACAATCATGCCAATACGATTTTTGCGAATGAAGGCGAGCAGTTACGACAGAAGTTTTCATCTGTTGATGGTGCCATTGTGCTGTGTGGTGATCGGCACTGGCAATATGCATCAGTAGATGAAGAGACAGGTCTGTGGGAGTTTGGGTGTGGGCCTGGTAGTGAGAAACACCAGTTGGGATGGAAGAAAGGCGACGAGCGGTCCTCGCACCGGTTTCTTCGTGTTGCCGGCGGGTTTCTTTCAGGGCACCTGGAATCGAAAGGGAAATTAAGCGAATTGACCATGCATCATCGTACGGTGGACGGAGACGTCGTGAGTACGTTTCGATTTCCTGTCGAAAAACGTCCGTGACTGATGCGACGTATTGCTAGGTCCGGCATACGCTCGATGGTTCCAAGGAGATAGTCCTAACCGTTCTGGAGCTGCAAGCGGCTGTTATCGAGGGATATCAGGAACAAAATCAGACGGTCGACATCACGCAAATACTCGATAGACAGCAGTATGATGCTTTGGTCGAATTTCTAATGCAAGAAAAGTGAATTGTGAAACTGGTAACGCCGTTGCAACGAGTCTTTGTGTGCGTGCAATGGTGTATGAGTTTGGCTTCAAGAAATGCTTAGCTACGGATACGAGGCCATCTATATGTGGCAAAGGAGGATCTCAGGAATGTGCGAGGGACCAAAGATGTGGCGACGTGCAATGAAGCCTCTGTCATTACAGGCTCGACCCGCAGCACAAGCTCGACCCACAGCACAAGCTCGACTTATAGCGTGTGCACTATGCCTGATGTGTGTGATCGGTACGCCGGTGTATGCAGACGATACATTTGTGCCGTATACAGCTGCGAGTGTGCCCAAGACGGCGGTTGCCCTCTGGGAAGACTACGATCCGAGGAATGAGCCACTTGATGTTGAGGTTGTTCAAGAATGGATAGCCGATGGTGTTGTGACGCGGTATGCGATTTTTACTGTAGGTACGTTTAAAGGTGTGAAATCACGGATGGCAGCGTACTATTGCTTTCCTGCTGGAAAAACTGATCTACCGGCATTCGTGTGGGCGCATGGCGGTGGCCAGCGGGCAGACCGTCATCGCGGAGAGTATTTTGCTCGACAAGGCTATGCCTCCATTGATATTAATTGGCTGGGGCGCCCACTTGAGGACGAAATTAAGATCAACACAGATTGGGGCAACGTTGACCCAACACAAGGCCCCCGGTTTTACAGCAAGGCTCTTCGGAAGGGTTGGAAGCGGAGTCTTCAGCCTGATGAATACACGATTGATTCGGTGCCAAGTCCGCGAAACTCAAACTGGTTTTTGCTGTCGGTTGCCGCGCGACGTGCCATCACCTTTCTTGAGCAGCAGCCCGAAGTGAATGCTGACAAGATTGGTTTATCCGGATTTTCAATGGGAGGCATGATTACCGCGCTGACGGCTATCGACACACGGTTGAAAGCTGTCGTGCCATTTGTGGGAGGAACAGGATTTAAATACGTTGATTTCCCAGGCGGTATTGAAGGCAGTTCGATTCGATCTCACTTCCAGAGCCTTGAACTTTATAAGGCAACCATTGACGCCAGTTCCTACTGGCCGTTTGTTCGTTGTCCGGTGTGCTTTCTAAGTTCAACGAATGATTTTCATTCCGTGTTCGACCGGATCTATCAATCGTTGGCCTTGGTGCCACATTCACAGTGGCGAGTGAGTACAAACCTGCATCAGAATCATGGGCCCGGTCCCGAACAATGGGCGATGCTCAATCTCTGGTTCGACCAATATCTCAAAGGTATTGAGCAGCATATACCTGCGACACCAGCATCAACCTTCTCGGTATCTGATGGAACAGCCTCATTTTGTGTCACGCCAGAAGATCAAGACCGACTTGTGGCAACTGAAATTTACTTCAGCTACGATCCCAACTCACGCACCCGTTTCTGGGAGCGTGCTGAGGCTCGGCCTGAGGGGCAGGCATGGTCGGTCGAGATACCCGTTCATAAGGGTCTGCCGCTGTATATGTTTGCGCTCTGTCGATACAAACTTGGTCATGTTCAGCCACTCGAGCGAGGTGAGACCACAACATTCACCTTGAATTCTGTAGAGCAATCTTTCCTACCATCGGAAGTTAAACTTAAACGACTGCTTGAACTGGCAGACTCCCGAGAACCAGTCGATGACTTTGAACATGGCTTTGTAAATTGGTCGTCACGAGACCAGCGAACAATCAAGACATATAAATTTCAAAGTCCTCATCTTGATCGGCGAGGCACCAAAAAGCTGGTTGTTGTTGTCGATCCACAGGGAAGAAAGCTCAACGTAAGGATGAGGACGGATAGCGGTTTTTTGAGCCGTCCGGATAATATTGGAAGCTTCTCGGCAGGAAAGATAGTCGAAGGGCAAGGCCCACAGGAAATAGTCCTGCGACGAGAAGACTTCAAAGGGCCTGACGGAAAAGAGCTTGAGTGGTCGAAGATAGCGACCTTTGAGATCACAATTCTTGATATGGCAAATAATCAGAAGATTGAGTTGGCAACTTCCGGCGGTACCAAAACGATCCAGTCAATAATGCTCGTAGAGTAAGTAGAAACAGATTCGACAGCCTTCGGTACAGAAAAGGAAGACGGTGTCATGGTGCGTGATCCCTTGCGGATATTTCTTCTTGGTATGGCACTGCTCAGTGGCTTTGGTAGCCAAGGGGTGTGTGCCGCTGAGCAACCCAACATCATTTTTATCTTTGCTGACGATTGGGGGTGGGGTGATCTCAGTTGCCATGGCCATCCTTACGTAAAGACACCAAATATTGATCGTCTTGCGAGCGAAGGGAGTGATTTTTTTCGGTTCACGGTGGCTAGCGGTGTCTGTTCGCCGAGTCGTACGGCGATTATGACAGGGCACTTTCCTGCTCGGTACAACATCAATGGACATTTTGCATGGGTGGATCAAAACGCTCGTCGCAACATGCCCGACTGGCTAGATCCAGCGGCTCCATTGTTACCCCGGATGCTGCAGGGCGCGGGGTATATGACAGGGCATTTTGGGAAATGGCATCTGGCAAATGACATGATCCCTGATTCACCGCTCCCGAGCGAGTACGGCTACGACAAATATGGAGCATTTAACTGTGCTGGTGAGCAGATGCCAGTTCATGATGACGTGAATCAAGCGATTTCACTGATTACTGAAGCTATAAAAAAACAGAAACCCTTCTTTATCAATCTTTGGATGCATGAGCCGCATACGCCTTTTCATGTCCTTCCGAAGTATCGTTGGTGGTTTCGGGATCTTGAAAATGAAGCTGATAATATCTACGCCGCTACGCTTGCGCACGCTGATGATCGGATCGGTCACCTGTTAGCTGTTTTGGATCAAAACGACCTCACCAAAAAAACACTTGTTATCTTTAGTTCAGACAACGGACCTGCACGAGCAGCCAGTCCAACAGAATTAAAACTGTCCTACGATACCGCAACTGGTGCAGGGTTTGGTATTGGAGCATCCAAAGGTGTAACGGGGGGAAGGAAAGGCTACAAGGCGGCACTCTTTGAAGGCGGGGTCTGCGTTCCGTTTATCGCGCGCTGGCCAGGTAAGATTCCTGCTGGTGTTGTTGACAACCAGACGCTTCTCTCAGCCGTTGACATTGTGCCAACATTGTGTGAATTGGCCGGTGCAACCATGCCGGCAGGGTATACGCCGGATGGCGTAAGTCAGGTTGAAGCTTTGTCCGGAAATGCGATTCCTACTCGCGAAAAGCCGCTCTTCTGGAAAGCAACATCGCCTTGGCCCGCTCCCAAAAATAGACCATTCCATTGGGGATCGTATGCAGTCGTTGATGATCGGTGGAAATTAATCGGAAACGCAGACCTCAGCTATGTGGAACTGTATGCCATCACGGAAGATCAACTGGAGTCGACGGAGTGCGGCCAACAGTATCCTGAGGTTGTTTCTGCATTAAAGAAAAGACTCGAG
>PKCL01000313.1 GCA_002862165.1 Planctomycetaceae bacterium | reverse complement strand
TTCATCAAAAGTTTAATCAACAACGTGAGCCAGGCGGGCATCATGCCCCAGCGCTAGCTGCTTTTTCATCATCAGAATCAGTGAGCACTCGATTTATACTGGCCAACGTAAATGTAATTTTCGTATTGGAACTTTCGTCAACCTTGAGAACTATTCGGTCTTGCTCCCTATCTACATTTGAGACGGTGCCGACAATTCCAGACGCCGTAATAACACGATCGTTCTTTTTAACATCATGTAGAAGCTCTCGTTGTTTCCGCATGCGTTCTTTTTCAGGTCGATACAAAAGAAACCATGCCGCAACAACGATAAGCACCATCGGGAAATACGTAATCAATAATTCCAACGGGCCCGCAGGGGGTTTCGAATCAGCAGCGAAAAGCTGCACTGAAATCATGGAATAGTCAAAAAATTTCATAAAGCGCACTCGGGGCTAAGTAAGGTCAAAACACTCCTCTGAAAAGTGCAAATGTAGTTTCCCAACGTTCCAATGGACAAGGCCGAATGCCGACGACCGGGACACAGGCCAACTCAACACCTCCAAGAGCACGTTAGCCTCAATTCATCCGAGCGAGAATATCTACCCGGGCCGCCTCAAATTGGTCGGCAACAATGGCCTCCCGAAGATACTTCATGAGTCGCTGATAGAAAGTAAGGTTATGAATAGAAGCCAAAACTGGGCCGAGCATTTCTCCAGAAAGGAAGAGATGCCTCAGGTAGGCTCTGCTATGACGACATGCTACGCATGGACAATCGGTTTCAACAGGTCGTTGATCTGTCAGATATCGAGAGTTCCTCAGCCGTAACGGGCCGTCAAATGTGTAAAGTAGTGCATTACGACCACAACGGGTTGGCAGAACGCAATCAAACATATCAATCCCTACCGCAACTGCGTTCACGATATCTTCAGGTTTGCCAACCCCCATAAGATAACGCGGCTTGTCCGTTGGTAAATGTGGAACTGTTGCCTGAAGAGTGGAAGCCATTGCCTCTGGTCCCTCCCCCACCGACAGCCCACCAACTGCAAAACCTTCAAATGGCAGTGACCGAAGATGCTGAGCGCTTGCTGCGCGCAATTCCGGATCAAGCCCTCCCTGCACAATACCAAACATTGCCTGATCTGATTTTTGGCGAGCCTTAAGGCAACGCTCACCCCACGCGAGAGATCTCTCCATTGCTTCAGAAACATCATTTCGGGCCGCTGGAAGACCAATTACATGGTCAAGTTGCATTGCTATATCAGCTCCAAGCAATTCTTGAATAGCAACTGCTTTCTCAGGAGTCAAATCTACCAGAGAGCCGTCAAGGTGTGATCGAAACGTTGCCCCGTGATCAGTTACCTTCACTTGCTGAGCAAGACTAAAAACTTGATAGCCACCACTATCTGTTAACGTCGGACCAGACCAGCCCATAAAGGCTCCTACGCCACCAGCCTGAGATACCAACTTTTCACCCGGACGAAGATGCAAATGGTATGTATTTGCGAGTAGCGTTGTGGCACCGGTCTCGGCAACACGACCGATATCTACACCTTTTACTGATGCGAGTGTTGCTACGGGCATAAAAAGTGGTGTCTGCACACGCCCATGCGGAGTGGTAAGAACACCCGCCCGTGATCCGGACGAATGAGCCACTTCAACATGAAAACCAAAGCCATCACTCAAAAGATGCCGAACGCCTCAAGGCTATATCTGACTACGAGTCCCGCAGCAACCACGCTAACCATACTCATAAGCTTCACAAGAATATTGAGGCTCGGGCCGCTTGTATCCTTAAAGGGATCACCGACTGTGTCGCCGACAATCGCTGCCTTATGGGCGTCGGTACCCTTGCCTCCGTGTACACCGCTTTCAATGTGCTTCTTGGCATTGTCCCATGCTCCACCTGCATTTGCCATGAAGACAGCAAGGCAGAAACCTGTCGTAAGACTCCCAACAAGAAGACCCATGACACCGCCGACTCCAAGAAGCAAGCCGGTTACAACGGGAGCCAACAATGCAAGCAAAGAGGGCAGGACCATTTCTCTTTGGGCCGCCTTCGTGCTGATGGCGACGGGCGCTGCATAATCCGGCTTTTCCGTACCCTCCATGATCCCAGGCTTCTCCCGAAATTGTCGACGGACTTCTTCAACCATACCCTTCGCTGCACGGCCTACGGCTTTCATTGTGAGTGCACAGAATACAAACGTACTCATCGCTCCGAGGAACATACCAACAAGCACCTTCGGATTCATCAGTGTCACGTCATAAAAACGCATGAAGTCAGCCATTCTCGCTGCTCGTATCTCAACGAGTTCGTGTGCTGTCTGAAGCGATTTCGTCTCAGGCATTTTCTGCATAACAGAACCGCTTGGAAGCTGTTTGTAGTCGGGCATAGCTTTTAGAAGTTGTCGATTATCAACAAGAAGCCATGTTTGATTTTCAACAGGTGTTGCACCAGCTTTCACGAGCACCTTGTCTGACACTTTCACCCAGGACCCGGTCTGTGCAGCACCACTCTCGGTTACCGTAACAGCTGACTCACCCCATCTTTCAAATCCAATGCGTACTTCCTCGACATAAGCCGCCAATAGCGCCAAGGCAGTCAAGGCAGCTGAACCGATTGCAAAACCTTTCCCCGTTGCCGCTGTTGTATTCCCAAGAGCATCAAGGGCATCAGTTCGCTCTCGCACAAAGTCTGGCATCTCTGCCATCTGGGCATTACCTCCCGCATTGTCAGCGATCGGGCCATAGGCATCGGTTGCAAGAGTAATACCGAGCGTAGAAAGCATGCCAACTGCCGCGATTCCCACACCATAAAGGCCGAGAGCGAAATCACCGGGGTCAGCATAACTGAAATTATTTGCAAATCCGAAAGCCAGTAGTGTCGCCACGCCAGTCACCATCACTGGAGCCCACACCGAGAGCATTCCTTCGGCAACACCACCAATAATGATCGTAGCCGGCCCGGTCAAAGCTTGATCGGCGAGTTCTTTTGTTGGGGCAAACTCATTACTTGTTGAATATTCTGTCCATTTCCCAATAAGCCAACCTGCTACCAGACCTACAACCACGCTCATACCAACACCGATATGAGACCACCCGAGTAGCAAGAATGTGAGCACAACAGCTGCTCCAACGATTGCAAGCGTCGAAAGATTAATACCTCGCGCCAATGCTGCCAAAAGAGATCTTTGTGACGAATCTTCTTGTGTCTTGACCTGCCAGATTCCCCAGACAGACAGACCAATACCTGCAGCGGCGATCATAATTGGCAAAAAGAGCGCTCTGAGTTGCATGAAGTAGTCGGCTTCCGTGACACCAGCAAACGCAGCAACACCCAGTGCCGCCGTAGCAAGAATGCTACCGCAATAACTTTCGTACAAATCGGCCCCCATACCAGCTACATCACCAACGTTATCACCAACATTATCAGCAATTGTTGCCGGGTTACGAGCATCGTCTTCTGGAATGTCCTGCTCAACTTTACCAACAAGATCAGCACCAACATCTGCCGCTTTCGTGAAGATACCTCCGCCAACACGGGCAAACAGCGCTTGCGAACTTGCTCCCATTCCAAAACACAGCATGGTGACAGTAATTTCTTCAAGCGACAGTGGCGATGAAAACAAGGGAACAACCCAATACAAAATAAAGAACCACACAACAATATCGAGCAGTCCAAGGCCAACCACAGTGAGCCCCATCACGGCACCTGACCGAAACGCTACCTGAAGGCCATCATTCAGACTCTTCTCTGCACCGGCCGCAGTTCGATTGCTCGCAAGTGTCGCCGTCTTCATACCGCACCAACCAGCAAGGCCAGAAAACAAACCGCCTGAGAGAAATGCAAATGGCACCCAGGCACTTTGCACATTGAGGCCAAAAGCCATAAAGAGAAGCACCGCGAAGATAACCACAAAAAAACCGGCGACTACTTTGTACTGCTGCCGAAGATACGCATCTGCACCTGTTCGCACATAACCGGCAATTTCAATATTTTTTTCCGATCCTCCTGACTGGCTTTCCATCCACTGATAAAACTGCCATGCCTGCCAAAGAGCGTATCCAGAGCCAACAATTCCAGCGATCCAGAACAGCCCGTAGAGGCTGAAAAATGATACAGATGGAGATACTCTGCTCGCATCAGAAGCCTGGACAAAAGAAGGCGTAAGCAACACCGTAGCGGCGACTGCGGAGAAAGTTTTCACGGACGTTCAACTCCAAGGAAGTGATTATGTGCTAGTAAAATCCGGGTGCGATTACTCACCAAGGACGTGTTTATTATTAAGAACTGTAACTCTTACAAAAAAAACATGTCAAACTGATTTGCCAGTTGTATCAAATTTCCTCCACAAATCATGATGACAGCCGACATAAAGCAGGCATGGAATTGAACGCAATCATCCAGAACTATCGCATTTGACTCGACCATCAACCACAGATCGACCAATCGAATAGTACAGAAATCCACTCGAAAGCATTTCTGAGCAATCGAACAGATTTCGTCCATCAAAGATCACGTGACTCGCCATAGCGGCCTTCAGTGCTTTAAAATCAGGCCGACGGAAATCCCCCCACTCTGTCACAATTGCAAGTGCGTCTGCGTCAGCAGCAGCATCAAGTGGACTTGAAGCATACTCAAGCTGACTTCCATAGAGTTTCTGCACATTACCCATTGCTACCGGGTCAAAAACTCGAATCTTCACCTGGGCTGCGAGAAGCATATTTATGAGTTCGATCGCCGGAGCATCTCGAACATCGTCTGTGCGAGGCTTAAAAGCAAGGCCCCAGAGAGCGATTCGGCGGCCAGCGAGATCGCCGTCAAAAAATTCTTCTATTTTCTTTCCAAGAACTTGTTTTTGCCTGATGTTTGCTTCGTGCACAGCCTGCAGGATTCGAAATTCACTCGACCGCTCACGTGCCATGGCTGCGAGCGCTTGCACATCCTTTGGAAAACAACTTCCTCCATAGCCAACGCCAGGAAATAAAAACGAGAATCCAATTCGGCTATCGTGACCGATCCCCCGCCTGACATCGTCGACATCAGCTTCCATTCGTTCACAGAGATTAGCAACTTCGTTAATAAAACTAATTTTTGTTGCCAAAAGTGAATTGGCAACATATTTTGTCATCTCAGCGCTTTCCGGCGTCATCACCAAGAACGGTCTCTCTGTTCGCAAAAATGGCAAATACAGCCGGCGTAATTTTTCAGCAACCTCGGGAGTACGCACACCCACAACCACACGATCAGGCCGCTGGAAATCTTCAATCGCTGCCCCCTCCTTCAAAAACTCTGGATTACTCGCTACCTGACACACTCGGCCCGTAGCTTGCAGCAGTCGTTGCTCAATATTGGCGGCAGTGCCAACAGGTACCGTACTTTTTGTAATGACAACGGTTTCTTCACCAAGATACTGGGCGACTGATTCCACCGCAGCCTGAAGCGCAGACAGATCAGCCGATCCGGTCGCGGTTGGTGGTGTTCCAACCGCAAGGAAAACAATCTCAGCTGCTGCGATTGCTTCGTGCGTGTCGCTGGTGAAGTGCAACCGTCCAACTTTTGCATTTCGTTCCACCAGCTCTTCAAGACCTGGCTCATAAAATGGAACATTGCCGTTTTTGAGAACAGCAACTTTTTTTTCATCAACGTCAAGACACGTGACATCATTACCGCTGTCAGCCAGACACGTACCACTAACAAGCCCAACATAACCTGTACCAACTATTGTTATCTTCACTTTGGATTATTCCAGTTTTAAAACCAAACTATGCTTTCCCGGCGCCGCCCTCTGGTGTGTTCTCTGGCGTGTTCTCTGGTGTGTTCTCTGGTGTGTTCTCTGGTGTGTTCTCTGGTGTGTTCTCTGGTGTGTTCTCTGGTGTGTTCTCTGGTGTGTTCTCTGGTGCGTTCTCTGGTGCGTTCTCTGGTGCGTTCTCT
>PKCL01000445.1 GCA_002862165.1 Planctomycetaceae bacterium | reverse complement strand
CCTTTGTCGGCTATCTAATTAGTTTGCAACTTTGCAACTATTTTGCAACTGATTAGGATTATTGGTAGTGATTTCAAGTGATCTACGCTGACAATGGTATCGGTCGAAGAGAGAGTAAGTCCAGCTTCTTTTAGGTGGATTTCACCCCATGAAAACAAGGCTTTTCCCGCCTATGGCCTATGTTTCTAGGGTCTGATAGACTTTGGGACTGTCACATTCGGAGGGTATGCGAATTGGCCAGCGGTCTGACTCGAAATCAGATGCCCAGCAATGGGTTGAGGGTTCGAATCCCTTGCCCTCCGCTTCAAGACGATGGCAAGACCTGTGCTTGCTAACCACACGTATTGTTCACGTGAGCTAAGTGTCAGTTGTCGGAGTCGTCTGCTGCTGAATGACTGTCTATGCGGTCAATCACGAGCGGGTCTCGTGATTGTAAATCACTAATTCGAAGAGACGCTCGGCCGGTCAGCAGGTCATCAATGAGGTCCCCAACAACTTCTGCTCGCCAGCCAGTGGTAAGGGTGGGCGGGGCATCGTCTTGTCCATGACCAAGTTTGTAGGCCAGAAGCTCTCGCATGTCACTCGCTGTACCAACAAGCGAAGGTGCAATTTCAAGTTGGCGGCAGAGCCCTCCGACGGCAGTTGCCAGAAACTGTCCAAGTACATTGAGTTGAGGCGGTGGGGCTCTGTGCCGTTCACCACCGGGAAGTTCATCTTCAGGCAGTGCCAGGCCACGCTCAATGGCATCCGCGATTGATGGAAGGATGTGCCGCAAGTCAGATCGCTGCATGCCGCGAACTGCAGCAATTTGCTGTGGGTCAGTATTTTTTCGCTTGCAGAGTTCAACGATGAGGTCATCCCGCAAAACCCGTTTGGGTGGCATGTCCCGGGACTCTGCAAGGCTGTCACGCCAGTGCCACAATTCACGTGCAATTGCAAGCTCCCGTCGCTTCAGACCATTCAGCCCAGAGACTCGTCGCCACCGTTTCCTCGTAAAGGAAGCAGCCACTTCATCCATCCACGTGAGCATCTCTTCATGCATCCACGCTGTACGGCCACGATCTTCCAGCCGTGTCTCAAGCGTTTTCCAGAGCGCATCAAGATACCGCACATCATCAAGTGCGTATTCAATCTGTGCCGGAGTCAGTGGTCGTTTTCGCCAGTCGGTGCGTGTCTCACCTTTGTTTGTCGGCTGCCCAAGAACACGTCGCACAATAGACGCATACCCAGCAGGGTAGTCGTGATCAACCAGCCCAGCAGCAACCTGCACATCAAAGAGGTGTGCAGGGCGTTCTCCTATGGCATGCAGAATAAAGCCCATTTCTTCACGCCCGGCATGAACGACTGTGGTTCGCTTTGGGTCTGTCATGAGCCGCCAGAAAGGCTCCAGTTCCTGAACCTTGAGTGTATCGATCACAGCGAGCACATCACCCGCTGCCACTTGAATAAGGCAGAGCTGACTGCGGTATGTATGTTCAGACACAAACTCTGTATCAAAGCCAAGAGAGTCGTATTGGTCGAGTCGTTCTACCAGCGACGCGAGCTGACTTTCGGTCGTTATAAAGTCGTGTTCACTTGGTACCGGCTGAGAACGCTTCACGAAAATAGAGTCCAAACATCAATGAGTTATGGAAGGAAGATATAGTCGACAAGAACAAAAACAGGAATCAGCACGCATCCACTGTACAGAAGGTACCCGAAAAAGCTCGGCATTCTGACTCCAGCACCCTCTGCAATGGCTTTCACCATGAAGTTTGGCCCGTTTCCTATGTATGTCATCGCACCAAGGAAGACTGCACCAAGGCTAATACCTGTGAGCCGGCCTGCTTCAACTCCGGCAACAAGTTCACCGGTGGCAGGGAGCGATTGTGCTGTCTTGAAAAAGACAAGGTAGGTGGGGGCATTGTCCAGTACGCTGGAGAGTGCGCCTGTTGTCCAGAAAAATGCAGTTGGCGAACGGATTCCAAGGCTTGCACCATGCTCATTAAGGATAGCAAGAGCTGGTTGCATGCATATAAAAATGCCAACAAACAAAACGGCAACCTCAATGATGGCAAAGTAACTAAAGCCGTTCTTCACTCGGATTGCTGTTGATCCAAACCACAGTGAACATCCGACAAGGCCAAGTAGTACAATTTCTCGTAAGAAAATCCATGGATGCCACGAAGTGCCGGGTAACGCCTTGGATGGATCGAGCAGGGCAACTGCAAAGATAACTCCTGCCATAAGAGGCAGATTCAACAAAAGCCCTGTGATACGCAGCGGTCGAACAGTTGCTTTGTCATAGATGCGGTCAACAAGCCGTTCAGACGGATATGCAAAAAAACAATCCCACACCCAGTAGATGGCAAGAAGGGTGATGTTCACGACTAGCCACTCTTTCCACAGCGTGAAGGTCCAGAGAAATGGTACGCCTTGAAGATAGCCCAGAAAAAGGGGCGGGTCGCCTATCGGAAGAAGGCAGCCACCGCAGTTGCACACAAGAAAAATAAAGAAGACGAGCGTATGCACAACGTACTTGCGTTCATGGTTTGTTTCGAGAAGCGGTCGCACAAGAAGCATTGCAGCTCCGGTGGTGCCAATAAAACTCGCCATAAGCGACCCTGTCGCCAATAGAATCGTGTTCACCGTTGGCGTTGCCTGCATGTCACCTTCGATTCGTACGCCACCAGTGATGGCGTACAGCGCAAAGAGCAGCGTGATAAACGGCACGTATTCAGCGAAGAGTGCGTTTCCGAGAACAGTTCTCGTAATGGCCCACGAAAGTCCATGTGCTGGTGGAGCCACCACAGCGTGCGCAGGAAAATGCTGCTCGACAGCAGTCCCGTGTATCAATAGATAGTAGGCGAGTGTCGCGAAGCCCAGGATGCCAGCAACGCAGAGTTTGCTTGAGTTCTTTTCCCACCAGTGCGCGAGTGAAGGAATCAATGGAAGCACTGCAATGGCACCTAACAACAAGACAAACGGAGTAACCGCCCATGCCGGTGGTGGTGCTCCGGGGTGTGTCAGTTCTGCGTGGTCTGAGGTGTGCTCCTCTGCATGCGAATCAGGCTCATTTGCATGAGTGCTGTCATCCATGTGAGAATGTTCTTCAGGTGATGCGGCATGGTTGTCGTGGGCGGCGTTTGCGGCAACAAGCAGATCTCGACCTCGCTGGGGTATGCCGAGAAAAGCTGATGCGAAATACAGTGCGGCAAGGGCTGAAATCCCGATAAGGGTAACGCGGGAACTGTGCCGAACGGTGTTGGTTGACGGAGTTGTCTCGTGCATGCGGTTCTCTACATAGCAAATGCAGGGCTGACCACCTGCTGTGACTCGAAGAATAATCTAACAAAACTTTCTGTTCCTAAAGATGGGCGTGGCTCATCTCCGCTGTCTATACAATTTTTCCAATGACATATCCGGAAACACAGAAACAAAATTGGCTTACGTCGAACCTGCGGTTGGCTGGTCTGCTTGCTGGCCTTGCAGTGTTTCTCGTTGCCGTGTCGCTTGTTCTCTGCGGAATCGCCCTCCGTTTTACAGGCGGAATTTCGTTGATGGTGCTTCTTTGCGCAGCAGTACTTGGAACCCTTGGCGGCACAGTCGGAGCTGTCGCATTCATGGCCAAAAAAGAAAGAGTCTTTCTGGACGGAGCTTTCGTCATGGTTCGAACGGGGCCTGCGTCACTTGAAAAAATTCCTTTGGATGCTGTTGAATGTTTTTTCCTTGGAAGCCAGCCACTTGATCGCGCAGGAGAACCTGTTGGTGTAGAGAATGCAGATTTTCGGGTTGGGACCTTGGTTGTACGAATTGCCGAACGGTTTGGTGACATTGCCAGTGCACGTCGTGGCCCTTGGGCAGGTTGGGAAGATGGCTATCTTGTTGTTGACGGTCGCTGGTCGGAGCCACTTGTTGTGGAGACACTCCGTCGAATCAACGGGCGTCTCGCAGTTGCAAAGCGACAACCAGTTGTTGATCGGTGCGCTTCCACTAATGTGGTGGAGGGCTGTTGCGGATGAGCAAAACATTATTGCTTGTAAGCGTTCGTTGTGCTGATGAAGTACCGATTGCCGTCGACGGTGGAGCAGACATCATTGATGTGAAAGAGCCGTCGCACGGGTCATTAGGAATGGCTACACCGGAGACGCTCGCTGCCTGTGCTACCGTTGTGCCAGAACAGCTTCTGTGGACTGTCGCCGGTGGTGAACTGGTTGAACATAATGAGAGTGGGTCCGAGGCCGGGCAGGGAGTAGCCTATTCACTAGACTCTCTTGAACGATTGCCAGATGCCATAAAGTTTGGTCTGTCGCAGTGCGAAGGGACTCCGTGGGAACATACTTTTCAAAATGTTGCCGGACAATTGCCGGAGTGCGTGCAGGCGATTCCAGTTTCCTATGCGGATCGGCAGGCTGCGAGCAGTCCAGGTGTAGATACGGTTCTCGAAGCGGCAGCTCGGCATGGCTGGGAAACAGTCCTTGTCGATACATTTGATAAGCTGCAAAGTGGAAGCCTTTTGGATCTTGTGGCTGTTGAGACGATTGAGCAGTGGGTGGCGCGGGCCCGTGATCTGGGCGTTCGAATCGTTCTGGCCGGCCGCCTGTCTCTGCAGGATGTGCCGGTCGTTGCTGCCTGCGAGCCTATGGCTGTCGCAGTACGTTCAGCTGTTTGTGTGGGCGGTCGAAACGGTCGAGTTGACATTGAGCTGGTCCGGATGGTCGCCTCACAGTGTCAGTCTGACTCCGTAAAGCGTGAGCAGGACAGAATTGTTCAGAATAATTATTGAAGGAGGAAACCCTTGAATCCGCTGGAAGTGAGATTGCCACACAACCTTGGGGTTGATGGAGCACATCAGAAAATCGATGCCGCAATCACGAGAGCTCGAGCACAGTATGAGCCTCAGGTTGGCCCAATTCATGCAAACTGGGATACGGAAGATCAGTTGTCTGTACAGTTTTCTGCCATGGGTATGCAGTTCAAGAGTGCTGTTGAGGTATTGCCGACAGAGCTCGTGATTCAAATCGAACTGCCCGCAATGGCGTCAATGTTTGCCGGGAAAATCCGAGAAGGCATTGAGCAGCAGGTTGGCGCGCTCATCAAAGCATAGCCAAGAGAAGTTAATCACCCGCTGTGATGTAAAGAGTCTTGTTGTCAATGGACCATGTGAGTCCAAGTGGCTTGACGATTGCGTCAAGTAGTTGCTCGCGATCGGCATCTTTGATTTCGAGTCGAATAATTTCCTGAGCGTTGATACTGCGGGCCTTGAATGATTCCATGTCAATTGAGGGCTCGAGGTTGAGTCGCTGTGATATGGCTTGAAGGAGTTCCTCAAACGGGGCTGCAACACGAAGTGTATATCGTTCACGGTCGCTCCCTTTGTTCTGGGGAGGGCGTGTTGAAGCAGGCTTTTGTTCTGGATCCCTCGTTTTTTTCCCTGAAGAAGGCGGAAGTGGTGCAGGAGTCACGACAAGAGTCGATGGTGACTCAAAGCCATGGCTCCACAGGAGCTGCTGGTCATACTGCATGGCTATGAGATCAAGCTGTTCGGGAAGTGTCAGCGGCGGATTGGTTTGTGCTGCAAGATGGTCGTGCGGTATCCCTTCAGGAAGACCATCTGTTGAGATCGTGAGTCCTGATGTTGCTGACTGTCCTGTTATTGCTGACTGTGCAAGCAGGTCCATGATGAGCGTGGCTGGTTGTTGTCCGGCCTGCCACTGGAGTGCCCGCTTCGTGCTGAGTTGCTGTTGTGTCGTCACAGGCAATTGTCGAAGAGCCTGCTGGCGTTTTCGATCGGCCTGCTCTAGTTGGCTGGCCTTGCCGAAGGGTGTGATCCAGACGCTTGATTCAAGGACAGCAATCTCGGTTTCTGTTTCATGTGCAAGCCGCCATAAGACCGTACGAAGGCTCTCCCCCTGGCAGGCGAGTGTTATGTGCTGCGTTGGATC
>PKCL01000364.1 GCA_002862165.1 Planctomycetaceae bacterium | reverse complement strand
AATACTCGGCCCTCAGGCCAGACCCCAGCTGGAGGCCGAATAGCTTGTTCAAAAGTTTGCGCTCTGTGCCCACAATTCACCCAGGTGCCGTTACGTTCCGCAAATCCAGCAGCGGGCAAGCACCACGTAGCACGTTTCGACAGAGGAGAATGAAACAAGTCTTGAACAACAAGGCAGTTCGTGCTGTCAAAAATAGCTGCGGTTTGTTCATCACACCATGACATTTTGGGCGTTGGATAACCGGCTGTAATCCACGCAGACTGAACGGCTCCTGTTCGAACTCGCTCAAGAAAATCATCCCATCCTGGGACGGTACTGTTTTCAGTAAGAGCTCCGAACATACTCAGTATCATTTCAATACCGATCCGATTTGGAGACTTCTCTCCGCGGATCGTAAATCCTCCAGGAAAGGATTCGTCATTGCCGGTTGATGGCACGTGGCCCATGGCTAAATAGGCATCTGGATCAATTGCTCGTGCCACTGCACAAAGCATCCAAGCTTCTTCTATTGTAAGCATAGGCGAGACAGTAACACCTAGTCGTCCTGCATCATGAAGATCCTTAGGAACTTGGCTGAGAGCAGGAGTCCATTCAACAGTGTTCCAATGTGCATCATTGCGGCGGCTCACTTCCACAATTCGTGTTACATCATGAAGATGATGCCATCCATAACGGCCCTCATCGCACATCCACCATTTATTTACATGTTGATTTTCTCGTGGCTTGAGTCGGTACACAGTGTCTTGATTGTGTTCTGTCACTATTGAACAACCTGTTGCGCAACCACCACAGACATTTTCCGTTTTCTTTAAAAACCAGACTCTCTGTTGATATAAAAAATCTTTGTCACCCAAGGCACCAACTGGACAAAGGTCGACAACATTCCCAGATAGTTTGTTGTCTAGAGGAAATCCCGGAAACGTATCTATTTCTTCTTTCGCGCCTCGAGCAGAGACCATAAGCTCAGCTGTCCCGGATACCTCTCTCGTGAAGCGAACACATCGAGTGCACATGATGCAGCGGTCAACGAACAGCGTTACGGTCGGTCCAACATCTCGGCGGCGGCTACTAAATGGATGTATGTCAGCCCGCCGTTCGCTCTGTCCGTGTTCAAAGTGATAGTCCTGCAGAAGGCACTCGCCAGCTTTGTCACAAATTGGACAATCGATCGGGTGGTCTATAAGCAGGGCTTCCTCGACGCGGGCGCGACTTTCACGAACAACCTTACTGTCCGTAACAATAACCGTCCCATCTTTAACGGGCGTTTGACATCCGGGTACAAGCTTTGGAACCATTGAGATGTCGCCTGTTTCAGCATTTCGAGTCCCTGTCTGAATAAGGCACATACGGCAACTGGCTACAACGGAAAGTCCCGGATGCCAGCAGTAGTGTGGAATCTCGACACCCGCGCGGCGGGCAACTTCAATGCAGTTGAGCCGTTCGTTTGCTTGGATTTCGATTTCCTGACCGTTAACAATAGCTGTAGTCATAGTAGAAAATAGGTAGCCGTAAAAGAATTAGTGAGTGGTGACTATCGGTAAGGCGGGAACAGGGTCGGTTTCCATGTAGCCGTTCGGATTCGTCTGTTTGATATAGTCTTCAAATTCATCTCGAAATTTCGTGATGGAATTTTTTATTGGCCATGCGGCACCGTCGGCAAGGCCGCAGATTGTTGACCCCGGCATCATTCCCATCGTGTCACCAATTTCTGTAAGGAGATCGAGATCACGTAATCTACCCTTTCCGGCTCGGATTCGTTCAAGCATCCGGAGTGACCAGCTGGTGCCTTCTCGACAGGGCGTGCACTGACCGCAGGATTCGTGTGCAAAAAACCGACATGAATTATGTAGGAAATCGACAATACTGACAGTGTCATCGATGACGACGACAGCTGCTGTGCCGAGACCAAGGCAACCAACCGTTCCCGGACCAGCAAAATCCAGTGGCGTGTCAAGTTCATCTTCCGTCATCAAGCCCATGGAGATTCCTCCAGGAATGACCGCTTTTGCACGGCGGCCTTTCCAGACACCATCACCAAAATGTTCAATCAATTCGCGTGCCGTGATACCGAGGGGTGCTTCATAGCACCCAGGTTTTTCCACGTGACCAGATAAGCAATATAGCTTCGGTCCGTAGCTGCCAGGATCTCTCGGGTTATTTGGATCAGCAGGAATACCGATCGATTGAAACCACTCAATACCACGCCTGGCAATCTGTGCTACGCATGCCATTGTCTCGATGTTATTTACAACCGTGGGCTTCCGAAATGCGCCTTCTATCGCAGGGAAGGGAGGCTTGATTCGAGGCCATGCTCGTTTACCTTCAAGGCTCTCAATAAGACCGGTTTCTTCGCCACAGATATATGCAGCGGCACCACGATGGAGGTAGATGTCGAGAGAAAATCCACTGCCTTTGATGTCGTCACCAAGCAGTCCAGCTTGATATGCCTCATCAATAGCTGTCTGAAGCATATCCCAGCTCTTCGGATATTCATATCGTAGATAGATATATGCAGTACTAGCTCGTGTGGCATAGGCCGATATTATTATTCCCTCAAGAACTTGGTGGGGATCTTCTTCCATGAGGATTCTATTGTTGAAGGTGCCTGGCTCACTTTCATCTGCGTTGACACACAGATAGATGGGTCCGAGATGATCTTTTGGAAGGAACGTCCACTTCAAGCCAGTCATAAAGCCTGCACCACCTCGCCCACGGAGGCCAGACGATTTTACTAATTCAACAACTTCAGATGGTTTTTTTTCTACAAGTAAGCGTTCGAGCGGGGCGTATCCACCACGACTGCGGTAGCTTTTAATACTAAATCCATCCTCAATACCAGCAGCTTCGAGGAGTACGGGTCGAAATGTATGAAAGGACTTCATCCGTTTTGCCTCCTAACCGATTCGAGAAATGCATCTGCTTTTTCATGCGTAAGATCTTTATGCAAGTCGCTGCCTGCCAGCATGCAAGGTGCAAAGTCACAGGCACCAAGACACTCGGCAGCCTCGATGGTAATTGTGCCGTCAGAGGTTGTTTCACCGGGATTTATTCCCGCCTTTTTGCACAAATGATCAAGCACTTGCTCGCCACCGCGGAGCGCGCATGAGATGGAGCGGCATACAAACGCTCGAACTTTCCCGTGTGGCTTCTCTTGGTAGAAAAATTGGTAAAAAGTAAGAGTGTCCTGAACTTCTGCTGGGGCGAGATCAAGCAGTTGTGCTATCTCGACAACAGCTTCTAGTGGAACATGGCGGAGTTCATCATGAATAATATGAAGCGCAGGCAATGTCAGCGCTTGTTTTGTAGGGTACCGCGAAGCCAAAGCCTCGATCCGTGCAACCATGCCGTCGGTAAGAATCCTGGGATTTGCAATCATCGGTCAAGCTCCGCGGCAATGATATTGAGGCTTCCAAGCACCGCCACGACATCCGAAAGCGTATGTCCCCGAATAAGATGTGGGAACATTGCAAAGTTCAAAACAGAAGGAGGCCTGCATCGAGCTCTGTAAGCCTGATCCTCACCATCACCAACAATATAAAAGCCTAGCTCACCATTTGGTGCCTCGATGGCGGCATACGATTCTTCACACGGAACTTCGAATCCCCTATTACTCATGCTGAGTTCGAAATGAGAGATAGTTCCTTCGATTGTTGAATACACCTGATTTTTTGTTGGAAGAGTAGTTCTTTCATTGTTACCAACATTCACAGGGCCGCTTGGAAGATGCTCAATAGCCTGCTCAACAATTTTGAGGCTTTCTCGCATTTCTTGCATTCGAATGAGATACCGCGAGTAGCAATCACCGGCTGAGGCACAGGAAATCTGAAAGTCAAAGTCACCGTATGCAAGGTAGGGATCGTCTCGTCGAAGATCTCGGGTAACACCGCTTGCCCGAGCAACGGGGCCAGTTGCGCCTCGGTTAATAGCTTCCTCTTTTGTGAGTATGCCAACACCTTGTGTTCGATCAACAAAGATACGATTGCGGTTAAGTAATCGCTGCATGTCGTTAAGCGTTTTCGGAAATGTCTTTACGAATGCCCGGATCTTTTCAATAACAAGAGGGGTGAAATCGTGTGAGACACCCCCGACGCGAGTGTAACTATTCGTAAATCGTGCCCCGCAAAGCGTCTCAAAGATGTCATAGATTACTTCCCGCTGGTAGAAGGCATAGAGAAAGTAAGTGAAGGCTCCAGTATCAAGGCCAACTGCCCCGTTGCTCAGGAGATGATCGCTAATGCGTGCAAGTTCAGCAACAATCGTTCGGATGTATGTGCAACGTGGTGTTAGGTTGACTCCGAGAAGAGTTTCAACAGAGTGATGCCAGGCCACATTGTTTGCCATCGGAGAAATATAGTTCATCCGATCAGTAACAGTAACGTACTGGTTGAAAGTGAGGTGTTCCGCAATTTTTTCAAAGCCAGAGTGGAGATAGCCCATTTCGGGAACAGCATCAACAACACGCTCGCCCTCGAGTTTTAAAACAAGCCGTAATGTCGTATGCGTTGCTGGGTGCTGTGGTCCGAAGTTTAAGGTCCAAAGGTAGTCTTCGCTTCTTGCCTCTGATGAAGATTCAATTTCTGGTTGGGCAGTAGGCATAGAGATAGTAGGTAAAAGGGTTCAGCTATGGTCGCGAGTAATGACTGGAAAGTTGTGACGTTCCCCTCGCCCTTGGAGTGGATAATCTTTACGAAGAGGATGAGCCGTAAATTCTTCTGGCATGACAAGGCGTCGCAAGTCAGGGTGGCCTGTGAAATCAACGCCAAAAAGATCCCACACTTCACGCTCCAACCAGTTTGCTGCTTCCCATAAAGGCACAACGCTTGCAACTGTAGGTTTAGGATCATCGACAAAAAGTCGCACCGTGAGTCTTTCGGTGTTCATCGTGGAAGCCAACAAGTAAACCAATCCATACCGGTGCTTGGCCTTACGATATTCGAGATAGTCAACGCATGTGACATCAATGAAGAGGTCGAAGCCGCGATCTTTGAGGAGAGAAAGTGCATCGAAAGACTTCTCAGTTGGCACGATAACTCGCTGTTGCTTTCGATATATTGAAGATTCAACAGGCCCACAGAATGCATTAAGCGCACGCACATGAGCATTTTCAATTACGGTCTTCGTGCCTGTATCAGAAGTTTTCGTCATCGCGTTTACAATGAATAAGGAAACGTAAAATTAGTTGAGATTGTTAGCTGATTTCGAAAGTTCACGTTGTAGATTTGGGTTACGAGCCGCATCAAGAGTGAGGGTCTCAGGACATTCTACTAAAGCTCGTTTTTTTTCTTGACGCTGACGTGTATTAAATTCCCGTCCAGCGATTGTCCCTTCTTTCTGAATCTTGTCTTGCAGGTCAATGATCGCTTGAATCAGCTGTTCCGGACGCGGTGGGCAGCCTGGTACATACATGTCGACAGGAATAAAACGATCAATACCTTGAACAACAGCGTATGTATCGAAAACTCCGCCCGTGCTTGCACAGGCACCCATTGATATACACCACTTTGGTTCATGCATTTGTTGCCATATGCGCTGAAGGACTGGGAGCATTTTCATGACGACGCGTCCCGCAACAATCATCAGGTCGCATTGACGAGGGCTGAATCGAAAAACTTCAGCACCAAACCGAGATAAATCGTGTTTTGCAGCCCCTGTTGCCATAAGTTCAATGCCACAACAAGCAGTTGCGAATGGCATTGGCCACAAACTATTTTTACGACACCAACTTGCGAGCTCATCGAGTCGGCTCACAACAACATTCTCTGGAAGTTCTAGGATAGGTGATTCTGATTGTGTTACCGCCATCGGAATACTCCTTTTCGCCAGTCATACGCAAAGCCCACAACCATAAGAAGAATGAAGACAAGGCCACCACCAAAAGCAAGTCCTCTTCCCGAAATCATTCCTTCAGCGACAGCGGCATCGATGCCTGCAGGCGATCGACTTGCAACAGCCCATGGATAGAGAAAAAGTAATTCAACATCAAAAACAAGAAA
>PKCL01000346.1 GCA_002862165.1 Planctomycetaceae bacterium | reverse complement strand
TTGTTTGATCTTGTTGCAATGAGTTTTAAAAAGGTTAATCCGTCAGTTATCGTGCGCAGTAAAATCATGGCCGTGCAGGCTGGTCTTGGAGATGACAGTGGAATAACACGAGAAGCTCTGGAAGCACACTATCTTGCTGGTGGACGAGTGCCGCTAGTTGTGCAGGCACTTATTGCAGCTTCAAAGGCAAAAATTGGTGAACTCAATTTTATCTTAGCCACCGCTATTGATCTTGCTGGTCGAAATGTTCGGGAGGCGGTGCAGACAAGTGTTTACCCGAAGGTCATTGATTGCCCCGGCGTAAAGAGCGGTCGGAAAACGCTTGATGCCATCGCAAAAGATGGCATTCAATTAAAGGTCCGAGCACGAGTTACTGTGAGAACAAACTTAAATCAATTAATTGGCGGAGCAACGGAAGACACAATTATTGCACGTGTTGGAGAAGGTATTGTCTCAGCGATCGGTTCATCTGAAACACATAGTAATGTGCTTGAAAATCCAGATGTCATATCAAAAACAGTGTTGGGTCGCCGGCTGGACTCGAATACAGCATTTGAAATCGTATCAATTGATATTGCTGATATCGATGTAGGAGTGAACGTGGGTGCTCGTCTCCAGGCGGATCAAGCTGAAGCAGATACTCGTGTCGCACGAGCCAAAGCTGAAGGCCGTCGTGCAATGGCAGTCGCTCGGGAACAGGAAATGGTCGCGGGTGTTGAACGGAGTCGTGCAGCCCTCGTCGAAGCTGAGGCCGAAGTGCCGAAAGCCACATCAGATGCTTTGGCAAGTGGACAACTCGGAATTCTTGACTATTACAAACTTAAGAATTTGCAGGCTGATACTGAAATGAGACGGTCTATTGCAACCACGCCCGCTCCGGTGTCATCGGCCACGTAATGCATCCGTAAATTAGCTTTCATGGTGGTTTTGTGCCTCCATGCTTTTGAGAAAGATAGACTGTATGCCCTTTCAATTTATTTTTCATTCACTCTTCGCGGCAGGATTTGACTGGCTGGAAGCGATCTTGCCGCTTCTCTTCGTCCTGATTTGGATAATTTCTCAAGTAGTTGCCGTCTTTCGTCGGGTACGAGGTGGTATACGAGGGAATGCTGAAGATGATGATAATGAAGATGAAATAATTTCAAATATTCTTTTAGAACAGCGTATGAGTGGAAGGCAATGTAAAGGCTGTGGAGCAACGTTTGTCGCCCCTGCACTTGCAATTGTTGATTGCCCTGAATGTGGACGACTGACACCACCTGAGATTGATGGAAGAGAAGTTTCGGACCAAGAGGAAGTAACAAATCCGGTTGAAGCAGAGATCAATGCATTTTTGGGTCAGAATACAGGGAAGGATCAATCGTCCCCTATGGCTGGTGGTGGCAGGAAAGAAAATCCTATTACGCTTCCGATTTCAAACGAGATACGTCGCGAAAATGTATCCGCGCCCAATGTACGTTTAGATCAAGAAGCAGAAATGCAAACTTCACAGCAGGTGCAGTCTTTACCCCTGGAAGAGGGTAGCATTACTCGACATATCCATGATGTATTCGATCACGATCTTGGGCGTCTTCCACGAGGTGTTGTTGAAAGCCCATGGGCTGACCTTCAAGGTGGCACACAAAAGATAGTGAACGAAAGCAGTTCAGAAAAAATGAATGCTTCTGATTTAAGAGTCGCTGCAATGCTGAAGGATCCTCGAACGAGGAGGCAACTGTTTGTCTTGAAGGAAATTTTGGACCAGCCAAAAAATCTGTGGGAGTAACACAAAGCAGTGCCAAGGTTTGGGTCTCGTTTGTGTAGATCAGATGAGTCTCGGTGGCACTAGCATCGTGATGACAGCACAGCATGCAGTCACGCCAGTATGTTCTCGGTATCTTTCCGCGTCGTATTTAAGTCACCTGAACGACCCCTCTTTGAAGGGGGTTTATCTGTCGAGAACCGGCTCTTCGTCGAGCCTCAGTCATCTCTGAAATTTGTCACTTGAGCGCTGGGTCTGCCTGGACTACAAGAGTCATAGAAGTGGTTTGTTTACTGCTTCGTTTGGAACGCGTAGACGAGGGTAGCCCAAGCCTCGCCTACGCGTTTTTTTTGCTAGATGATCTCATTTTTTCATGAATTTGATCGTACAATTTGGCGTTGCGAACAATGGTCAGGAGTGCCATCCTCCCATCAATGTTCAACACCATATTTTCTCGACTTCAATCCGTTTGGAGTTGTTGCTGCCGAAGTTTTATTGTCTTTCTGACAATCACGCTGTGGTGTGTACTTTTTCAACACGTTCATTGCGCTGAAGATCAGCTTGCGACAGGCCAGCAGTTTCCAAGGAAGGTTGATGTGATTGCATCACAAACCTATTTGCGGGCAGGTCCTGGGGATGATTTTTATCCAACTGCACGGCTCATTCATGGCGAAACATTGGAACTTTGGAGTGTGAGTGAGTCTGGCTACGGCGCTGTCCGACCCCTCACAGGTAGCTTTAGCTGGTTGCGGGCAGCTGATGTCGATCGTGAGATTGAAAATGATCCTGAAGTTGGTGTTGTCATTACTGACGGTGCAGTCTCACGAATTGGTTCACAAATTAATGCACTACGACATGTTGCCCAAGTTCGGTTGGAAGCCGGTGAACGGGTGCGAGTACTTGATGAAGTTCGGGTTCAAGAGGGTAGGCATAAAGGATTGTGGCTTAAAGTGGCACCACCCGCTGGTGAATTTCGTTGGGCACGTCTGGAGGAACTTGATTTACCTGTTGGCTTGGCTCCACGTACGTCGGCTGTTATCGCTGTAAATGAAAGTCCTTCTGAAGGAGTTCCAGCAGGTATTGGTAAGGTTCGTGAAACTGTTGATGCCTGGCGTGAGGTGAGTGATTCTCTTTCACAGGTAATGACTGTAGCCGGTCAATTACCGGCAGAAGATCTTGAAGCACCTGATGAGCCGAGTCAGTTTACTGGTATTGCCGGGGCGCACCGTCTCTTAGCAGACTGGATGCCTGTTGGGAGTGGTTTGTTTGATATGAATCCACAAGAGCCCGCAGTGACACCACAGACCGGGCCACAGTTGGCACCTACAGATGAACTTTCTGACATTGATTTGGCACTTTCACTCGCGGTGACGGGACCGTCACAGAATTGGAACCTCGAAGACTTACGTGATCGTTTGCGTGTGGCCTCAGCACGTGCTGCAACCGGCACAGAGCGTCTTCGTGCTGAGGCAATTGATGCGAGGTTGGCACGATTTGAAACGATTCAAGGACGGCATCAAGCTCTTGCTGCTCGTGATAAAGTGGAGCCATCGCCTTTACGTATAGGTTCCTTATGGTCAAGCCTCGGTGGCATCGGCAGCAGGCCTGTCCGACCTGGTGTGATGATGGGAGGAAAACCAGCGGATGGCCAGAATACCTGGACGCCTCCCGATTATGTTGAAACGAATGGACGTCTTGCTACCGTGGTATCTCGTAGACCCGATGCACCTCGATGGGCAATTGTCGACATCAATAACAATGTGCTGGCATTCGTGACCCCGTCAGCGAATGTAAATTTAGCTCCAATGGTTGGCCAGCAAATTACGGTCCGCGGAGCAAAAGGATATATGCCAGAGTACAAGCGGCCGTATGTGGTTGCATCAGAGGCACAGCTAAGAATGGCTACAACGCCTTCACCAACTCAAAGATAACCAGCTCAAAGATAAATCAGGCCGCTGCAAAATACATAATAGTTCAATAAAAAATTTTGTATTGTGTATGACCGAATCAAACAAACGTCGCATCACTACTTAAAAAAGGAGCATTTCCGTAAAGGTTTAGGGGGCATCTGAAAGTAGAAATTGTGAGGACAGCAAAACGTTGCCTTCACGACATCAGAAAAGTTTTACGTTTGTGTGCTTTGCGTAAAGGAAATAGTATGCCCCTCGTTAATTTGCTTTATATGTTCACTCGATATCTCCGATATCGAGTGAATCGTTCTTGCCTGTGCTTTGGTGCTGTTCTGTTGCCAGAGCAGCTTGAGCCTAGGAAAATGCTGACAGGTGACACCTCTACCCCTGATGGTATGACATCATCTGATACTGAATCAGAATCTATAACACTTCCGCATGCGATTAGCTCTCAGTCCGAAACGTTTTCATCGGCTGATTTATATGCTGACTGGCTTGTTGAACAGTCAGTGCAACAATGGCAGCATGTACTTGGAAAGCCAGTATTCCAGAATCCGGTGATCGGCTTGCTAGAAGCCAATGATGTGATGATGACTCATGGCATGGGTGAAATCGGTAATCCGAATAGGGCAGTAGACGACAATTCATCCTCGACTCGAACCCAAATACAAGGAGTGGACGAGGCTGATTTTGTGGAAGTAGAGAACGATACGCTCTACACGCTAGCACATGGCAAACTCTCGATTGTGCGCGGTTTTTCTGAGGCATCGCCTGAATTACTTGATCAAGTTACTGTTGAGACCCTAGGTCAGACCGTTGGTATGTATTTATACGGTGATACGCTGACTATCGTTTCGCAGCGACAGGCCAATACGAGGAGTACCCAATCATCAGATGCTCGGTGGGGAAGATTGCCACCGGTATTCGGACGACCACAAACTGGAATCGTAGTCCTTGATGTCAGTGACGCAGCAGACGTCGCAATCGTGCAGCGATTAACAATTGACGGATGCCTTACCAGTTCACGAATGGTTAACGGGCAGTTACGGCTTGTGCTTGACCATCATATGGACCTACCACCGCCCAATATTATTGCCAGCGCATCGAGTCATGATGAAATGGTTGGCCCAAAAAGTCCTTACGGGATTCAATCTCACCGCGCTATATCATCACTTGGTTTTCGTGAACATTGGTCCTCTACGAAAAGTTTACAAAAGCCTGCTGGGACATATGAAACAGCTGAAGCATATTCTCTTCGAGTGAGACAGCAGCTGATTGAATTGATGACACCGCAGGTCTATCAAGTTGATGCGAGTGGTAATCCACTGAATGTGGCTGTGCTTGCTTCTCCAACAGTGATTAATGTTCCTCAGGCGGGTGCTTACCAACAGTTGACAACAGTGACGTCGATTGATGTTACAAGATCAGAATCTCAGCCTGCCGTGACAGTTGGCTTTTTTACAAAGGGTTCGACTCAACTCTTTGCGACTGCTGACAATATGTATGTCTTTGACAAATATGCGGGATTCTCATGGGGTGATGTCAGCATTCAGCCGTGGAGCCAACAAGTTACTGACGTCACAAAAGTTACATTTCGTTTGAATGAAAGTGGATCACCAGTTGTTTCACTTGCTGCTCAGGGAAGCTTTCGTGGCAATGTTCTCAATCAATTTGCAGCTGATGAGCAAGAGGACTTCTTGCGTATCGTTGTGGAAACATGGGGTGAGGGGAGTGGTGTTGTCGTACTTGAACATCAGGGTGATAGTTTGGTGGAGGTCGGAGCTCTCCGTGGTCTTGCCTCAAATGAAAATCTTTACTCAGTACGTTTCGTAGACAGTCGTGCGTACTTTGTCACATTCCGACAGACAGACCCGCTGTTTGTCGTTGATCTTCATTCTCCAACCAATCCAGTATTGCTCGGTGAACTTCACGTTCCTGGCTTCTCGGATCACATTCAGCCAATCGATGAGAATTACCTGCTGACAATAGGTTCGGATGCAGACGAAGAGACTGGACGCATGCAAGGGCTTCAGGTGTCAATCTTTGATGTTTCTAATCCAGTAAACCCATTACTTTTGCATCGGCATGCACTTACACGAGACAGTGACAGTAGCACGGAGATCACCGGAAACCGTAGGCTGCGCGGTGATGGGGATCATTTAGCTCTTGGCTTTTTCCCAGAGCAAGGTGTAATGACGGTTCCAGTTCAAGCGAGAGGCCATGTGAACTGGGACAGAAGTATGAGTCTTCCAATTATTTTTCCAGAACCTCGCTTCGATGATTCCATCCGGCCTGTTTCAAATGCTTTGAGAGGATCCGGGTGGAAGGCACCTCCCCAATACCTTGAGGTA
>PKCL01000345.1 GCA_002862165.1 Planctomycetaceae bacterium | reverse complement strand
CTCATTGTGGGCTGTGAATGTGTCGAAGCAAAAGCCTCGATCGACGGTACTGGACTCGCTTTTTAACGGGTCGGCCTCCGGTGTGTACCGTGTCCTCTTTCCTTTAACAAAACCGGAGTTCCACGGAACGCGCGGGGAATCACAGGCCAAGCATCTGTGAGAAAATAAGCATATGTGCCTTCGGGAAATTCAGGAGTCACACAGAATCTTCCGTTGCACTCATCAAGATCACCCGTGCCTTGAGAAAATTCATAATCTTGAATAAAGGCCCCGTCAAATTGGCCACCAGGACTATTGTTGCCGCTTGGTCGATTCCCTTCTTTGAGCTGAAAGCCGGTGACGAGTTTCGTAATCATACTTTTTGGGTCATCTGGCTGACTGTAACCATAGGCGTAATACACAGGGAATCCGTCTGCAGCCCAACCAATAAGCGGTGAATGCTTTTCTGGCTGATGTTCATTCTCAGGAAATCCAAGTTCATTCAGCAATCCTGTAGGAATGCCGTGGTAGTGGTACATACCACCAGGCTGGACATGTGCATGATTTGAATCAAGTCCAAGACGAACAGCTCCTCCGAGTGCTTCGTAGTTCCAGTCGGCACCCCGATTTCCCATCCAGAATTCTGCTGTCCCAGGCTCAAAAAGTACACCATTCACACCAATACCAAATGGCATATTCGGTGGACCTCGCTCAGTACGTAGATGAAGTGACGTTGCCTTTTTATTGGCGACCGGCTGTAGTGGAATACGAATGGTCCAACTCTGTGGGGCAATGGCATTCGGATTTCCTCTATTTGGGAATTCGCCAACGGTGTGCTTTGGAATATCATTTGACTCAATAACACGAAATCCATCTTTTTCAGTCATTCGAACACGGTTTGATGTAAGTGGTTTCTTGTTGGCTGGGACGAGTACAAGGGTTGCAGCTTTAGTGGCTTGATGCTTTCGCATGCGGGGAGGTCCCTGCCCAAAGAGAACGAATGAGGACGTGGTTGCGACAAGAACCAGAGCAACCGCAATAAGGTGCTGCCGACGCAGTTGGATATTTCTTAGATTCATCAAATCCTCCAATTGAATTCTGATATTACTCTTTGGTCTGCCCGTTTCCCGTCACAACATATTTGTATGTAGTCAACTCTCTTGGGCCGCAGGGCCCTCGGGCGTGAAGCTTATCCGTTGAAATTCCAATTTCAGCACCTATTCCAAGTTCACCACCATCATTGAATCGAGTGCTCGCATTAACAAGGACTACTGCAGTATCGACCCGAGCCGCAAATCGTTCAGCCGTAGCATCGTCTGAGGTCACGATAGCGTCAGTATGTCGGGAGCCAAAGCGATTAATGTGATCGATAGCCTCATCAATTGAACGAACAATAGCTACCGAAAGTTTCGGCCCTAGAAATTCCATTGCAAAATCTTCTTCTGTTGCACGGCCGACCCCTGGAAGAACTCTGCAAGTTTCATCGTCACCAACAATCTCAACGCCGTGAGATTGGAGCTGATCAGCCACGCGCGGAAGGTATTCTTCAGCAATATTTCTGTGTACAAGGAGAGATTCTGCTGCATTACAGACGCCCATTCTCTGGCACTTGGCATTAATTAAAATCTTTTCTGCCATGTCAAGATCGGCAGTTGTATCTACATATACATGGCAGTTCCCACTGAAATGTTTCAATACGGGCATTTGTGCCTCAGAACACACTCGTCGAATGAGGCTTTCTCCACCCCTGGGAATCGCAAGATCAATCAAGTCGTCGAATTGGAGAAATGCACCAACTGCCTCACGATCTGCAATGTCGACGAGCTGAACACAATCGGCTGGTAAACCACTCGCAGTAATGGCCTGGCGAATACTCTCAACAATTCTTTTGCTCGAATGAGCAGCTTCTTTCCCACCACGTAAGATGACAGCATTTCCTGAAGCGATCGCTACTGCTGCTGCATCAGCTGTCACATTCGGACGTGATTCATATACAAAAAAGATGACCCCAAGAGGAACACGAATTTTACGAATTTGAAGACCATTTGGTTGTGTCGATGCTTCAATAAGTTCTCCAACTGGATCTGGCAAGCCAGCGACGACTTCCACTCCAGTGGCAATATCATCAATCCGTTGGCTATCTAAGCGAAGTCTGTCGGTGGCAGCTTCCGTGAGACCAAAATGGGGAGCATTCGCAATATCTTGGGCATTCGCCTTCAGGATTTCAGGTTTGTCTGCCCGGATTGCATCTGCGGCTGCATGGAGACATGCCGCTCGCTGCTGGCTTGAACTTGTTGCAAGTTCTATCGCAGCAATACGGCTCTTTTCAGCAGTCTGACGGCAATAGTTTTTAAGTTTTGTTGTAGAGGCTGCGGAAAGGTCGGGCATGATGTGGCTCTTCAAAGTCGATGTAATAAATTCACTTGCAGATGAAAAGTCTTCTGAGGTTGTATGCTATCGCAATCAAGGGTCTTGGTCAGCACATATGTCAAAAACCCAGTGTACTTCGAATTAAAACTGCAACGAGGAGTTGGTTTATGTTTACCCACAGCCGTCGGGCCTTTTTTACATCGGCCGCAGCAGGTGTTGTAGGCGTTCCGCTTGCTCGTGCTGCGTTGCTAAAACCCAAATTCACTCTTGGTATCCAAGCATTTTCTCTAAGAAAATATTCGCTCGATGATGCTCTTCGCCATACAAAAGAATTAGGTTTTGACGCCATTGAGTTCTATCCGAAGATGTTTCCAGTCACGGATAGTTCCTCAGAAATTAAGGCCGTGCTTCAGAAAGTTAGAGACCACGGTCTTCTGATTTCTGCTCATGGGGTTAATAAGTTTACTACCGATCGTGAGGCAAATAGGAAGATCTTCACTTTCGCGAAGCAGGCAAGAATAAAAACACTCATAGCAGATCCTATACCTGAATCATTTGATAGTCTCGAAGAGTTGGTAAAAGAATTTGATATCCGTATAGCTATTCATAATCACGGCCCAGGGCATCGGTATAATAAAGTAATTGACGTTTTACGAGCGATTGAAAATCGGGACTCACGCATTGGTGCATGTGCAGATCTGGGGCACTACATCCGATCAGCGGAACGGCCAGTAGAAGTCATTCGAGTCTTGAAAGGTAGGCTGTATGGAATACACCTGAAAGATTCTGCTCAAATGCAAAAAAAATCAGAGGGTGTCATTCTCGGAAAAGGTCATCTCGATGTACCGGCTGTCTTTGTTGCGCTTGCTCAGGTTGGTTTTCCAGACGATGGAGCACTTTCGCTGGAATATGAAAAAAATCCAGAGAATCCATTGAATGACATTCGGCAATGTGTTGACATTGCTCGTAATGCCATGACTTTATAGCTGAGATACTTTTTTCTTGCTTGATACATAGGCAGTGAGAGCAATTCGCACTGTTGCGACATCATGGACTCGGAGTATGTGTATGCCCTGATCAGCAAGGCTGCAGGCTGAAGCAGCTGTTGCGATATCACGTTCGTGAGTCGACCCATCTCTGTCGAGGGTGTGTTTTATTAATTTTCCGAGAAACCCTTTGCGGGAATGTCCTATAAGGATAGGGCATCCAAGATCAAGGAACCTCGAGGCCTTTTGCATGAGTTCAATATTATGGCTGTGAGTTTTCCCAAATCCGATGCCGGGATCAAGGCAGATAGAATGAGGGCACATGCCTGCTGCGACTAATTTGCTTTTTCGCTCTTCAAGATACGAATAAATTTCTTCTACTACGTTTCCGTATTCAGGCTTTAACTGCATGGTCTTTGGTCTGCCTTGCATATGCATGGCACAAATTCCAGCACCAGACTCAACGCCAATTGTAAGCATTGCAGGGTCGCCTTCGAGTCCTGTGACGTCATTGATTATCTCAGCACCATTGGACACTGCGTTTTCTGCAACACAGGCTTTTGATGTATCAATTGATATTGGGCAATCCGAGTCGTGCGAGAGAATTCGGATAACTTCACCAACGCGACGCCATTCCTCTTCAGAATCAACGGGATCTGAGAAAGGCCGAGTGCTTTCTCCGCCAATATCAAGAATGTCAGCACCAGCTTCAATGAGTGACAGCCCATGTGCAACTGCCGCTTCAACGTAGTCATGTTGGCCACCGTCGGAAAAACTGTCGGGCGTAACATTGACAATGCCCATGAACAGTGGAAGCTCGCCTGATTTGGGAAGACGCATGGTGCGTGTGCGTAGTCGCCATTCGATAGGATCTTCAAGCGGTGGCTTCATCACCACGGTTCTTCCATTAAACCAACGATTTGTTGTGACATTTTGACAATGCCTTCTTGCTGAGTGCTTACTACCGATCGCCCATATTCAGGAACCAGTGCAGCGGACTGGCCAACATCGACACTTGCTGCAGGTACCGGGATAGAGCCTGAAGCCAAAACAGCTCCACCTCGATCAGCCCACGTGACAAGGACTTGTAAATTCATCTCAACCATTCGGGATTGATCTGTTGGACTCTCTACCATCATTCGCTTCGTATCTGCGACAATACGTCCAGTCAAAATGCTATCAGCCCCGGAACTATCAACAACCTTAAAAGGGGTTCTCTTCTCAATTTCTTTACAGACTGCTTCAGTCAGTCGCTCACCAATATCAAGTGCTGGTGTCATACGAAAGCTGTCACATTGAAAAAGTGGCACATAGATCGTACGAACGTTTGCTGCGTAGAGAGTGCTGTTTCCAAGCCGATAAGTAGCGCATCCAAGGACTCCTGGCACTAGGCAGGCAAGCCCATATAAGACGCTCCGTCGTTTCATGGATGGGATCATTGTGAGCCTCATCTGAGTGGTTGGCTTTCACCAGTGCTATCCTCACGGGCAATCAGAGCATCAGCTTCTGCCATGGCGTCGAGTTCAGCCTCTTTCAGAGAATCTGGATTTAAAAAAGCTGTGAGCGTAGGAAATGGATTATCGTCAAAATCCTGGAGCCCTTCGATACCATTTAGTTGTGTTCGGGCACGTTGGGCAAGCATTGTTTTTGGGTAGTCCTGGGCGATGAGCGCGTAATAGATTCGAGCGGAAGAATAGTGTTTTCCTTTCGCATAAAATTCAGCTCTCTTCCAGTGACGCAGTGCCTGTTGTGCCGCAATTTCAGCACGCGCGCGAATGACGCGTTCTTCTTCATCACTTTTTAGCTGATCTGGGAATTGAACAAGGATTTGGTCAGCTAGAATCTCTGCCTCATTAAGCATGCCGCCCTCGTATGCTGGGCCTTGATATGCCCGCAGTTTTGCTTGAAGGGCAAACAAATGGGCTGGCATTAGGAAATCGCTATCGGGGTACTCTGCGCGTAAGACTGAATAATAGTAATCAGCATCAAGCCATTCAGTCTCTAGGAAATGTGCGTTTGCCTGTGCCATCAGGCTGTCATCGGCAAGTGAACCACGAGGGTCGTTCAGGCGAACGTGTTCGTAGGCTTTAAGAGCTCGTCCTCGTGTGTCAAACAGAGGCCGACTTTGATTGATGAGGTTTGGTATTAACAGTGGCACGTGGCTTTTCTCATCAAGAGCCAGCCAATACTGTGCAATTACAAACTGTCGTTTTGCTATTCGGTCAAGATATCGTGTGTTCGGATATTTTTTAACCAGAGCATCGTATTGATCTTCAGCCTTTGGGTATTGATCGGTAAAGAAAAGACATTCCCCAACTTGCCACATGGCATCTTCTTCAATAGCAGAATCTGGCCAACGGTCGATTACGCGATGATACTTCTTGAGAGCGTCTTTATACTCTTTCTGAACAAACAGATCATCGCCCTCAGAGAGAGCATCTTTCGCCACAGATTCGTTTGGCCCACGACCAACAAGCTTTTTGAATCGTCGTTTTATTGTGTCGCCTTTCAAAGCATTCCAACCGAAGTCTTCATTACTCGGTGCAAACTCTGATGAAATTACAGAGGACGATTCATCATCAAGGTTTTCTTCTTGCTCGCTATCAATGTCACTCCAAGGCCATGTAGGCTTCGTGAGTGTCGCGCAACCACTTATGAGGAGCGTAA
>PKCL01000063.1 GCA_002862165.1 Planctomycetaceae bacterium | reverse complement strand
CGGGGTGTCGAACCAGAGGCTGAATATATTGATCGGCTTACCGGTCTCTTTGCCCTTCGTCGCAAGGCTGGGGACTCTTTTGATACAGCGATTCGGTTGCCGCTAAGCATTATTCTTGCCTCACCAGGATTTCTCTACTTGAATGAACCGAACGACGCGGGTAACAGACGAAAGCTCACTGATCGGGAACTGGCCGTACGATTGGCGTATTTCCTTTGGAGTGCTCCCCCCGATCAAGAACTACTTCAATTGGCACAACAACAGAAACTGAGTCAGCCTGAAACACTCCGTCAGCAAGTCGATCGTATGATTGCTGATTCACGTTCTGATGAATTTATTTCTGGGTTCGTGCACCAATGGCTGGATATGGAACGCCTCGATTTCTTTCAGTTTGATACCAGACTCTATCGCGACTTCGACGAAAGTACTCGCTCTGCTGCACGCGAAGAAGTCTATCAATCATTCGCCCACCTCTTCCGTGGTGGTGAGAATGGTCGTATTCGTGAATTGTTAAAGAGTGATACTGTCTTTATCAATGGACTGCTCGCAAACTACTACGGCATTGATGGCGTCACGGGAGATAAATTTCAGAAAGTCAGTCTCCCTGCGGGCTCTCCTCGAGGTGGTCTGCTCGGCATGGCTGCGATTCATGCGATGGGAAGTGACGGAGTTGTAAGTAGCCCGGTGGAGCGTGGCGCCTGGGTGCTACGCCACCTTCTTCACGACCCGCCACCGCCAGCCCCACCAAACGTGCCACAAATTTCTCGGCTGCAAGGTGAAATTCTGACAACGCGTGAACGATTGCGCGTCCATCAGGAAGAAGCCCAGTGCGCAAGTTGCCATCGGAAGATCGATCCAATCGGCCTCGGTCTTGAAAACTTTAATGCTGCTGGAAAGTGGCGGACAACAGACAGCTACCAGGCGCGTGATGCACGAGGTCGCGGCGTGGGGAAGAAAAAGACATGGGATGTTGATCCCTCGGGTGCGATACACAAAGGTCCGTCCTTTGCTGACTATTTTGAATTACGAGATATTGTTGTGAGTCGTCAGGATGACTTCGCTCGCGGTTTTACAGAGCATTTGATTGAGTATGCTCTTGGCCGACCATTCGGCTTTACCGATGAAGACTTCGCAAAGGATGTCGTTCGGTCGGCAAAAATAAAAGATTATGCTGTGAGTGAGTTTGTGCATGCCGTTGTCCAGAGCAAGGCATTTCAGTCCAAGTAATAAAAAGGGGTTTGTAGTGAAAGCGATTCAGAAAAGTCTGTTCATGCTGGTGTCTGCGGTTTTGCTCACCTCAAATCTTTATGCTGTTGATCCACCACCGATTGATTCGCATCTGTTTCAATCTGGTGAGCTTGTTTACACAGATGGATTTGATGGTCCATTGAATAAAAAATGGTGGCAGACACGGACAAAGAACTGGGAAGTCGTTGATGGTTTATTGATTGGTGCCCCGGACTATAAAAATGCCGAAGAGGCTGAGAAGGCGCTGAAGCGTGATCATCATTTAGGGTTATCGCCTGTTATCCGGCTCGACAACCTGCCACCAAAATTTGTGATTCGTATGCGCGTCAAGTTTGAAGGAGATGAGTTTCAAAAGGGTCGGCCAATGATTGATATTGGTCACCACATCAATACAGTGAGTTTTACAGACAATGGTTATGCCGCAAAACTTCACGGTGGAAAACAGTTCTCAGGAAAGGCCCCCGACGTCAAACTCAACGAATGGCTTGATGTTGCCCTTGAGTTTCAAGAAGGCGAACTCTGGATTGAAGTAAACGGAAAGGGCCAGCTCATCAAGCATGAGCAGGTTTCTCTTGAGGGGCGGAGTGAGCTCACCTTTAAGACGCTAAGTAGAGCACCAAACAGAATCATGTTTGATTCTGTAAGCCTTTGGAAAGCTAACTGATTTTTTGAAGCAGTTCTAGTTTTTCCGAACGTCATAACAAAGCAGAACATCCTGGTCACGAAGGTAGAGTTTGCCATTCGCGATGACCGGGTGAGGCCACGCTTTTTCCTCACTTCGGTCAGGTTGGTCAAATCGGCTCTTCTCGATAAGTTCTGTAGGAGTCGCCTCAATGAGAGCGACTGGGCCGGCTTCACTCCGCAAATAAAGATGTCCGTCGGCATACACGGTGGCTCCCTTGCCAGCGCTTCGTCCGGCGTAGGCAAGTTCTCCACTGTCGAGATCAAGACAGCGGAATGTGCCACCACTTGAACCATAAATGTGTCCGTCAAGGAACACGACTCCACCATGATGATTCGTAATGTCTTTATTGGCGTAGAGCTGTTCAGCCTGCCAGTTCGCGTTATTTTTGGTGACTCGGAAAGCATTGCATCCAATGCCGTAGCCTGATGTCACGAACACGATGTTCTCCTGAACAATCGGTGTTGAGATAACGGCTGTCTTGCCCTCTCGGTCTGCCCGCCAAAGAACGGTCCCAGAGTCGGGGTCGATGCCCGCGACACTTTTCCCGGTCAGTTGAATATATTGCCGAGTGCCAGCAAGAGTTGCAGTGATCACCGATGAATAGCCAGCAGGATCGGTCCAGTCCTTCGTCTGCCAGAGCGTCTCTCCGGACTTTCGGTCGAGGGCGAGCAACGTGCCGTCTGTACCACCTGGAGTACAGATCACCCGATCCCCATCAACAAGTGGAGATTCACTGTACTTCCAGCCCGACATCATTTTTCCGCTATAGTCATCCACAAGATTCACCGACCAGTTTGTGGTGCCGGTCTCTGCATCAAGGCACACAAGGTCTGCATGTTGGTTGAGGACAAAGATTTCATCGCCATCGATAGTTGGCGTGCCGCGTGGCCCCGGGTACCTTCGATGGCCACCGGCTTCACCAATACGAGTTTTCCAGATACGTGCACCATCAGACTCATTGAAAACAAGTACATAGCTTCCGTCATCAAGATCACCCATTGTGAAGATGCGACCGTTTGCGATCGCAATACTTGAATACCCTCCGCCAACGCCGTTTGCTTTCCAGGCAAGTGGGGGGCCGTCCTCTGGCCATTTTTCAAGAAGGCCTGTCTCTAGTGATTTTGCATCACGGTTTGGGCCACGCCACTGCGCCCAGTCTTCACCAAAAGCAGGGGTGGTGAGGGTGAACGCAACAAGTGTAAGCACAAGAAGAGTGAGTGCAGGAAGAGTGGGCACAGCGAGAGTGGGCACAGGAAGTGCGTGGGTCGCATTTGGCAAAATGTATTCTGACTTCATGGGAAGTTCCTCCTTGAGCCGTAGCATACTTCAAAATGTATTACCTCACGCAATTTTCTTCAGGTAAACAGTATGTTGTAGATTGATGTCTCTTAGCGTTATGCATTTGTACTTTTTATTGCGAAACAAAATAGTTGTTATGTAGTTGAATATATCAGTAGCCTTGATGCACGTTTTGTTCCCAGAGTTCCAGGTCACTTCATGAATAAGCTGTCTTGTTTCATTCCGATTATTGCTGTGGCCTGCTTTATTTATTGTGCATCTCTCTTAAAAGCTGAAGAAAGCTTTGCAGAAAAGATTCTTCAATCTTTTCCTCAGGCTGATACGGATAAAGACGGTGTGCTGTCGGGGGATGAAGAAGACGCCGTCTGCCGTCGAGTGATTCAGCGGTATCCTCAAATGGATAAAGATGGCGATGGCGTGCTCTCAGATTCTGAGAAACAGAACCTGCTGCAGGTGGCATCAAAGAGAGGTAGGAAACAGCCAGCAGTCTCAGCCGGGCGATCCGGAGCAAAAAAATTCAATCCGGGCACGTTCCTGCAGCAACTTGGACTGAAGAGTGAACGTGACATCGAGTACAGAGAAAACACAGCTCAACAGAGAAACCGACTCGATTTTATTTACCCAAAGAACAAGATCTATGATAAAGCACCACTGTTTATTTATATCCATGGCGGCGGGAATACAGGTGGAACAAAAGATGGCATCTACAGTCGAGGTGCCTTGATTCTTAAAGAATTGACCGAAGCGGGAGTCGCGGTCGCAAGCATCGATTACCGGCTCTTCGGCAAAGGTGAAGAACTTGGGTTTCATCATCTTTTTCAGGACTGCAAAGACGCGTTACGATTTCTGGCGAAGAATGCAGATCGATTCGGTATTGATCCGAACAAATTCGTGACTTGGGGCACTTCAGCCGGCGGATCAAAAGCTTTGATTACTGCTTTGACCGAAAGCGATTTTCTGCCAGGCGAGGTCACTGGCGCGGGGATTGAACATACCGTGATTGGTGCTATCTCGTTTTATGGTGGGACCACGTATGTTGTCGAGGACGTTTGGAAGAAGCGACTCGAGCATTTTCCAGCAAGGAGTCAAACAAAAGGTGCGATGCTGTTCAAGCCATCGCATGGCATGAGTACCGAAGAAATAGCGAAACTGGTCAGCGCCGATCAATATTTGGAAGTTGATAGCCCGCCCATTCTGCTGGTGCATGGGGACACCGACCCCACCGTGCCCATCGAAGTTTCCACGCACTTGTACAAGTTGGCGTTGGAAAAGGGCATCGATATACAATTGGTCGAAGTGAAAAATGCCGGCCATGGGTTCAAGCAAGTCGAAGGCAATGCCGCTTCACCATCTATGACATGGGACGAGGCTCAACAACTTGTAGTAAGGCAGGTGCTGGAATGGATTCAGTGAATACCAGTGCGCTAAATGGCAACAGTGCACCACATTCTTCTATTTCAGCACACTAAAACTTGAGTTATCGGCCATGAGTTTTGTGACTCAAAGCATTGCATTGAAGCACCGGAGAGTGAAGCGACGGAGAGAGTGTTCTGATGATACACGGCTGAGAGTTGAGAAATGATTCTGTAGTCAGGATGGTAGGCCTGAGGTCAATACACGGAAGAATATTCATAATGAAAAGAAAAGAGAAAATCATAATGAGAGAGCGATTCTGGATGACACTCACCTGTCTATGCATTGTTTTTGGTGTGTTGTCTGCAAAAGCCGAAGACACCTTTGCCAACAAGATTCTTCAGTATTTCCCTCAGGCTGACACGAACAAAGACGGTGTGCTGTCGGAAGAGGAAGAGGCTGTTGTGAGCCGTCGGGCGATTGAGCGGTATCCCAAAGCTGATGTTGATGGCGACGGCTCGCTTTCAGATAAAGAAAAACAGCAGTTGTTGAAGCGAGTCGTTGCTCTACGAAAACGAATGAATGACACGAGCCCACCCACCGGTGGTTTTTTTGGTGGTGGGAAATCAAATTCTCACCAAAAGCCAAGCTTTGAAAATGTGAAGTATGGGGAAGACGAGCGAAATGTTTTTGATATCTGGCTAGCTGAGTCAGAGAAGCCTACTCCACTGGCTGTCTACATCCATGGAGGAGGCTTTAAAAATGGCAGCAAGGAAAAACTGAAGGCAGAAAAGGTAGCGGCATTACTTGACGCAGGAATTTCTGTCGCCGCTATCAATTATCGTTTTGTCACAACAGATCCATTGCCAACAGCCCATCATGATGCGAGGCGAGCCATTCAATTCATGCGGTCAAAGGCTGGTGAATGGAATATTGATAAGGGACGGGTTGCAGCTTTTGGTGGTTCTGCTGGCGCCCAGATCTGTATGTGGCTTGCCTACAGTGATGACATGGCTCACACCACCAGTGATGACCCCATTGAACGAGAGTCAACGCGACTGCTGTGTGTAGCCACAGCAGGTGGTCAGACATCGGCAGAGCGAGAGTTTTACATTGAGAACATTCTGCCACTGTTAGGTGAGGATGTTCCTGTTGAGGTGCTTGTAAAGTCTTTCAATGGTGAGAATGATCCAGAGAAGATTCGCATGGAAATGTGGGGTGCAGAGACCCTTGAAGAGGTGGAAGAAACGACCAAGCAATGTTCGGCACTCCGCCTCATATCACCTGACGATCCACCAATTTTTATGAGTTACGGGATGGCACCAGATGCGAAGAAGCCCAGTGGTGATAAGGACCGTTTGAGAGGGTGGCTCATTCATCATGTGGTTTTTGGAACAAAGCTCAAAGAAAAGGCTGACGAACTTGGTGT
>PKCL01000274.1 GCA_002862165.1 Planctomycetaceae bacterium | reverse complement strand
GAGCAGCAGCAATGTCGAGCCTTGGATCATCTCCGATAAGAAGCAGCTGACGTGGGTCTTTGCCGAGTCGTGACTCAACTGTTCTGAAAAATTCAACCGCTGGCTTCCTCCAGCCAATCTCGGATGACGCAAAGATATTCTCAATACCAATAAGCGGTTCAACACATTGAGCAAGTGGTAGCAATCTTTCATCAAAATTACTGGCCAGTGCCACTTTCAATCCTGCTTCGCGTGCAGTCTCAAGAAGCTGACAGCCCTGTACCACAGGACGCCACGATGATGGCTTTCCAAAGTGGAGCCAGAGGTCTTCAAAAATCTTTTCAGCGACCGTATACCCTTCAAAGACTTCACATACAATTTGTTTCCAACGTTCGTATTCTCGCCTACGACTCGTTCGAAAGGCTGGTTGTTGTTGTGAATCAAAGAGTTCCTGATTTTCCCACGCCACAGAAAACCGCTTCGAAATGTCCGCCTCTGGAAGTGTGACGCCAAATGTTTCAGCAGAATTTTTATAAGCCTTGGCAACTGATGGTGATGGCTCAAGGAGTGTGCCCACAACATCAAAAACAACCGTATCAACTTCGGCAGTTAATTCTTTCGGAAAACTAGAAAGCATTTCGACTGACATTGTGAACTCCGACATCTTCGTTATTCCTAACGATAGCCGTCAATCATTCACCCGGGTATAGAAAAACCTTATTTTGTCATCCAAACCAAAAAAAACCATTGATATTGGTACCGTAAGCATCTAACGCCTGGCAATCAGGCCGAGATCAAGCCCAAACACAAAGAGCATTAACGACAGCAACAAAATTAAGCCGACGTAGGACAAGGCTGCGACTACGTTTTCACTCGGTGGCTTTCCACGGACAAACTCATACATCAGAAAGACCATATGCCCACCATCGAGAACTGGGATCGGCAAGAAATTGATCACAGCTAAATTTGCACTGAGCATTGTGAGAAATAACAACAACCTACCAAGACCTTCTTCAGCTGACTTTCCTGCCTGCTTGGCAATCTCAATCGGTCCTCCGAGGAGTCGTGGGCTAATCTGATTACTCGTGATCTTCTGCAGGAAACGATAGACCATCGACAGGTCTTCTCCTGTTTTCGTAAAACCTTTACTTATTGCAGCACCGACAGAACTGGCTTTTACAAGACGGTATACCGGCCGAAAGACGAGGCCTCGATCAAGAACAAAGTCTGTCGTAGATTCGATGGGCTTCAGCTCAACGTCTCGAGCAAGTCCGTCTGATGATTGCACCGTTAATTGCAAGCGTGTTCCTTTCGGTGCCTGCTGAAGCATCGCCATCACAAAAGGCCAGCTCTGTGACTCTTCGGATAATTCAACGCCTGGATCTTCCTCATCGATAGGTTCATCATTTTTTGCAAATCGTGCTCGTGTTACCAATTCACCTGCCTTGATACCTCCAAGAGCTGCTGGTGAACCTGGCACCACCTCCACAATCTCAGAACTGACGTTAAAGGCAATGCCAAGAGTTGAGACAGCAACTGGACTCTGGGGCCATCGAGCCTGCTCAATCCATGTGACCTTTCGTGGTGTGACTTCAATTTTTTCAGAGACAAGTTCCCCAGAAGCATTGTGATCAGCATCACTACGAAGAACACCCAGTAAGACCGTTTCACCAGCTCGCTTTTTCAGTACGTCATCTATGGTCAGGGGATTCTCAAGTTTTTCACCATCAATAGAAACAATGCGGTCCCCCACTTTCAGATCAGCTGCAGCGGCTGGAGAATCTGCTTGGACACTTGCAATTGGGCCAGCTAACATCACTAAACCAGTCTCATGCCGTGGCTGAGCAGGAACGACAATAGAAACATCATTTCCCTGACGAGTGACCGAAACCGAAACGTCTGTATCTACTTTGCCAGAGAGGGATGCGATCAGGTCGGCATAGCTTGATATCGGCACGTCATCCACCGCACGAATTGTATCTCCGGCCTCGAAAGCAGGCTTTGCTCGCGCAGCAGCACCAGGAAGACCCGGCTCGAGATTGTCTGGGAGGGTGACCGAAAAAGGGCTTGTCACACCGACTGTGGGAATACCCAGGTCGGTATCAGGGTGTAATGTGACTGTGCGTTCACTGTCATCAGAAGGTCGTCGCACCGTGAAATCAATCCCTTTCACCGGATCACCCAGCGTCACACCTTTTTGTAAATCTGTAAACACGGGTTCAGTTTTTGATCCAATGGCAATAATATCATCGCCGGTACGCAATCCAGCTCGCCAGGCTGCACCACCAGGTCGAACGCTCGAGACTTCACAGGTAAGTTCTTGTACTCCAAGACCAAATGCCCACGCTGCGAGTAATACCGCGAAGATCACATTCATGATCACTCCGGCAGAAATAATTGCCATTCGCTCAGGGACTGTCTGAGCTGGATAACTTCGTGGATCCCATGCTGGATGTGGGTCGGCGGTTGGCTCTGGTGGCAGGTCACCTGACTCAATAATTTCTTTCGCTCGCTGTGCCTCTCGTGCTGCTGCCGCAGGATTGTCATCCTGACCGAGCATCTTGACATAGCCTCCAAGCGGCAAAATACCGATGCCATACTCAGTTTCACCCCATGTAAATTTACCGAGACTCCAACCGTTGATGTCAAAGCCGATATAAAACTTCTCACATTTGACACCACAGGCTTTCGCAACCAGGAAATGTCCAAGTTCATGAACGAAAATGACAAATCCAAGACCAATAGCGACTTGCAATATGACAAGCCAGCTTGCTGGTTGAAGAATCCACACTCCCACTAGAGTCATTGGAAAAAGTACACCATTCTGTGACATCAACACATCCACGTTTGGACTTCCTTTCTGGCCCAGACATCAAGTCTGAGTATGTCTTCGAGTGTCGGATCACCAAGAAATGGATGCTCCTCCACTGCTCGCTCACACAATTCAGCAATCTGCTGAAACTTCACCACACCACGAAGGAACGCTTGTACCGCTTCCTCGTTTGCAGCATTTAATACCACACCGGCAGTGCCACCTCGAGCAGCAACATCATAGCCGAGACGAACGGCGGGAAATCGTTCAAGGTCAGGAGGGCTGAATTCCAGTCGCTGCGCAACACTAAAATCCAACCGCTGAGCCGGGCCATCGTACCTTTCCGGATAGGCTAATGCATACTGGATTGGTAATTTCATATCTGGTGGTCCAAGTTGGGCAATTACCGAACCGTCTACAAATTCGACAAATGAATGAATAATAGACTGTGGATGCACAACCACACCAAGCTGATCAGCTTGTAAATCAAAGAGCCAACGAGCTTCGATAATTTCAAGTGCCTTATTCATCATGGTCGCTGAGTCGATTGTAATCTTCGGACCCATGGACCAGGTCGGGTGCTTGAGTGCTTCTTCCGGCTGTACGTCAGTTAATTGTGCTTTGGAATGATTTCGAAAGGGGCCACCGCTCGCAGTAAGTACAACTTGTTGCACTTCGTGGCGACGACCACTTCGCAGTGCCTGATGGATCGCAGAATGCTCACTATCAACAGGAATAATAACACCGCCGGAACGTGCAGCGAGTTGTGTCACTAAGGGACCCGCTGTCACTAATGTTTCTTTATTTGCAAGTGCCACAGTTTTACCCGCAGCAAGCGCTGACCAGGTACTGCGTAAACCGGCAGCACCAACAATTGCTGAAACCACACGATCAACCTCTGGCCCCGCAAGAAGTTCTTCGAGTCGTTCTGGTCCAATGACAAGTTCCGTACCTTCCGGAAATACTCCAGAGCCAATTGCCGCTGCGGCTTTCGGATCAGTCACAACAACCCACCGAGGTCGATGGATGTGAGCCTGTTCAACTAACACATCAACGCTGCGGTGCCCGCATAGCAAATGAACTTCAAACCGACCATCTGATGCAGCAATGACTTCGAGAGTATTTTTCCCAATACTGCCGGTTGAACCCAGAACGGCAACACGTAATGGAACGCTATTCTGAGACCTTTGAAAATCAGCGGATTGATCTCTCATGACCTGTGCGCCCGAGGCAGCCGTTGAAGTAGCCGAAGCCACGGTGCGGTCGGGTGATATCATGGACAGGTCATTCTGGGGAGATATGAAAACACGTTAAAACATGGAGATTGCTAGTTTACGCACTCCTGTCCCCGGATGCCATGCAACTCATTTGTCGCGGGCTTCTTTCGAGCCTACGATAGAGGGTAATGCTTTGTTGCCTTAAAAATTGAAACGATTGCGACATTTCGTCATATGAATCAAAAAAATATTGAGAAGGACCCTGGGCGGCGGTCAAGTGACCGAAAACAGGCTTTCGGTGGTTCGAATCTCGTCTGGTCCCTTATTGCCGTGGCAGTGGCTGGCCTTTTTGCAGCCAGTCTTTTTAGTACCGGCCAAAAGGTGCAACTTAGCTATACCGACCTTGAGCGGCTCATCCAAGCCGCAGGTGAGGAAGAAGATCAAACTGGATCACCACGATTTGTTGAAGTTGTTACAGGTGAAACGGCTAAGGGATCTCCACTCGTTTCACGATTCTGCTCGATTGATGACGTCGTAATCGGAGCATTTGAGGTCACTGGAACGTTGCGAAAAGTTCCATTACCGGGAGGCAATGGCCGAGGTGGTCTACGACCTATTGACGAAGGTCGATTAAAGTCGGGTGGCAATGTTCAAGGTGAACAGTTGCGATTTCAAACTGCCAAGCTGCCAAGTGAGAATTCTGAAGGACAACTGTCAAAATTATTAGATCTCAATAAAGTTGATTACAGGTATGAAGATCCACCAAGCCCATGGCGAAACTGGATGCCAATGCTGGTATTGACTGGACTTCTTGCATTAGGATTTTTTCTGATGGTGCGACGACTTGGAGGCGCTGGCAGTCCAATGGCATTTGGCCGTAGTCGTGGCAAAATGTATGCACAAGAAGACCTCGGCATAAGCTTTGATGATGTTGCGGGAATCGATGAAGCTGTCGATGAACTACGTGAAGTTGTTGAATTTCTTCGAAGCCCTGAAAAATATCAGGTGCTTGGTGGTCATATTCCAAAGGGTGTTTTACTTGTCGGTCCTCCTGGAACTGGCAAGACTCTTCTTGCAAAGGCAATTGCTGGTGAAGCCGGTGTTCCTTTCTTTGGACTTTCTGGAAGTGACTTCGTTGAAATGTTTGTTGGTGTTGGAGCCGCTCGTGTTCGTGACATGTTTCAACAGGCCGCACAGAAAAGTCCGAGTATTATTTTTATCGATGAACTCGACGCGCTCGGGAAGACACGGGGTTCAAGTGTAGTTGGTGGCCATGATGAGCGAGAACAAACACTCAATGCACTGCTGGTTGAAATGGATGGATTTGGTAGCAACTCTGGTGTCATTGTGATGGCAGCGACGAATCGTCCAGAAACACTTGACCCCGCATTACTTAGACCGGGCCGTTTTGATCGGCATGTCCTTGTTGACCGACCTGATGTTCGAGGGCGTGAGGCAATTCTAAAGGTTCATGTTCTCAATGTGAAACTTGATCCAAAAGTTAATATCGAACAGGTAGCTCGAATCACATCCGGTTTATGTGGGGCAGACCTTGCCAACCTTGTCAATGAAGCTGCATTACTCGCAGCTCGCAACAATAAAAAGTCTGTTGGTATGGAAGAGTTTAATGAGGCTGTTGAACGCGGTGCCGCTGGTCTTGAGAAAAAGAAACGCGTGATTCATGAAGATGAAAAGAAACGTGTAGCGTATCACGAAGCAGCACACGCCTTGGTGGCATATTCACTTCCGAACACCGATCCGGTCCATAAGGTTTCGATCATCCCTCGTGGCTTTGCAGCCTTAGGGTACACCATGCAGCGTCCAGAAGACGATCGCTATCTCCTTACACAGAGTGAACTCGAGAGCCGAATCCAGGTTCTCCTCGCTGGCACAATCGCTGAGGAAATGGTCTATCAGGATATTTCAACAGGTGCTCAGAATGACTTGGAGCGAGCAAGTGAAATTGCTCGCTCAATGGTGATGGACTACGGCATGAGCCAACTGGGCCGAGT
>PKCL01000410.1 GCA_002862165.1 Planctomycetaceae bacterium | reverse complement strand
AGAATCTTGCGTACTCGGAATGGCGGAGATTATTCCAAGAAGGCCAGCTGGAAGGGCCTTCATTACAGTTTTTCTCGGCCAAGCCTGTTGAGATGCTTTTCGACTGTGAACTTGATCCGCATCAAGTCGTAAACCTAGCAACTAATCCTCAGTATCAGCAGGAACTTCTTGAGCTCCGCCAGCGATTGCAGATCATGGTAAAGGCATTGCCCGATTTAAGTTTTTATCCAGAAAGCTATCTAACAACGCATGCGATGAAAAACCCAGTTGAGTTTGGGGAACAGCATCGGCAGGAGATTTCTGAACTCGTGGATATCGCAGACCTTGCGTTCATTTCTTTTCAGATCGCAAAGCCAAAGCTTGATGCCGCACTCGCATCGTCGAACGCTATGAAACGTTATTGGGCGGCCATGACGTGTACTGCAATTGGAAAGGAAGCTGCGGAGCTTGTTCCCGATGTAGAGCCGTTACTAGAGGATCCTGTTCTCATGGTTCGAGTTCGAGCTGCAGAATTTCTTGGACGCATCGGTGTGATGAATCCGCAGCCAACATTGATAGATGTGGTCAATACAACAACGAATTCTGTTGAAGCTACAGAAGCTTTGAACTCTATTATCTGGTTCAAGGATTTTTTCAAAGATCGATATGCTGTTCAGCGTTCCGATTTTCATCCTAAGAGTAATGGGGCAGATGTTGATACTCGCTTGAACTACATTAATGGCATTCCGTATCCACCAAAACCATCAAAAACAAAAAAGCGAAAGAATAAAAAAGCGAATAATTCCTAGGATTGCTTGGCACGGTATACAGATCATTGCGTCAGTTTGAATATTCCACATGTAAGCGGCATCTTTCGATGGTGGAGCAATCTTCTATATTTTCAAAAAAGTGCTAGTTCATTCTGCCAGCTATGCGAATCAGGCTGGTGGCAGGCCCTGCATGCGACGCCATGTAGAAAGTTGGCCAAGGTGTGACATGATGTGGCCACCACAATAAAACGCATGCACTGAAGAGAGTGTCGGAAATCGTTTGGCGAGTGGGCCTTCAACTGGATTTGGTCGCTCAAAGGCATCGTTTGGCGTTATTCGCAGTGTTTCAATAAGTTTTTTATGACTGGCACTAAAAAATGCGAATACCTCATCGAATGATGGGTAGATAGTATGATTGGGGTCGTCTTGGCACGTTGCTGTCTTGTCAAAAAGTTTTTCAAATCCAGATGGTATTGGTTGTGAAGCCTGATTGAGTTGGCTCAAAACCTTTGGCGGGTACAGGCTCAAGTGACCAAATGTGAAACAAGGATGGTTCGAAGAAACAATTTGGCCACCTGGACGTGCAAAGCGTGCAGCTTCAAGATGAGGAATTTCTTGTACAAGGCGGTCAGCGTAGCTGACTGCAGATTCGAGGGAGTCAGCAATGATATTTCCAGTGGTGCGTTGCATGGTGATTTTCTCTGTGTTTTTTCTTAATGTTTGAATTTCAGTTTGTGTTTTTTGGAAAGCATATTGATCGCCTTCGGAAGCGTCTTACACTCTTCCGAAAAGACTCGAGCGGCAAGCGATTCTGGAGTGTCGTCAGTTGTAACGGGTACCTGCGACTGAAGCAGGATTGGTCCGTGATCATACTCGTTGTCGACAAAGTGCACGGTGCATCCGGAAGTTGTGCAACCCTGCTCAATAACGGCGGTATGTACCCGGTTACCATAGAATCCTTTCCCACCGAATGCAGGCAGTAATGATGGGTGAATATTAATTACCCGATGTTCGAAATCGGAGGGAATTGTAATAAGTTGAAGAAATCCAGCCATGACGACGAGGTCAACATTCGCTGTACGACAATGATCAAAAACAATGGAACTCCACGTTTCGAGTGAAGCATCACCCTTTGCGGACACCACTGTTGGAATGCCAGCCTCCTCAGCAATGGTGACGCCGCGTACGCCTTCTCGGTTTGACACAACAAGGTCAATTGAAGCCGTGAGTACTCCAGCTTTTTGGCGTCTCAGTAAATTTTCGAGAGTTCGCCCAGATCCAGAAAGAAGGATTGCGAGCCGATATGGGTGTGTATTGCCTTCGTTGCTCACGGGGACAAAGTTTCTTTCTCTCAGGATGTTTTGGGTGGGCTTGCCCGTTTCAGACTCATTGTGAGAGCCCGCCCGTCAACATCAAGTGTTTCTAGTTCAGCTTTTTGTAACAGCTCAAAGCCAATTGAAACCGCAAGTGTCTCCGAGGCGAGTGTTTCAGCGTGGGCTTGAAGTGCATTTCGGAGTTCTTCCGATTCAGTGGCAAATCCAAGCTCTATTCTGTCAGTAAATTCAAGATCAAGGGTCTTTCTTTGTGATTGTACGGCGTGGATAACTTCACGCACCTGGCCCTCGGCAAGAAGTTCAGGTGTTAATTCGCTTGAAATAACGACGACACCTCGGGCGCCCTCAGCCGCAGCCCAGCCATCACGCGCGGTGGTTCTGATTATGCAATCTTCTTCACGAATGGATACGTCTGTCCCATCAGCCAGATTGACAGTCGCACTTCCATGATCACGAAATGCAGTCATAAGTGTGGTTGCATCGGCTTGCTGAAGCGCATTTTTCACCTGCGGGAGTTTTTTACCAAGACGTGGGCCAAGTTTTTTGAGGTCGGGAAGGATTGTCCGCGTGATATAGGTATCAGGCTCGCCGCAAATTTCAAATGCCTTGACATTAAGTTCATTGCAGACAAGGTCAGCATGCGATACAAGCCAGTCAGCATCGTTTTTATGCGATTCTGCAAGAATAACCTCGACTTTGGAGAGCGGCTGGCGAACCTTGAGTTTGGCCTGTGCCCGTGCTGCCCGCCCAAGAGATGCTACTTCACGAATAAGGGCCATTTGGCGAGCGAGGTCTGGGTTGGTGAGTTCAGCATTTGCTGCGGGGTAGTCAGTGAGGTGAATGCTTTCTGATACTTGACCTCCGAAGGGGCCAACAGCAAGATTCTGCCAGAATGCCTCGCTGACAAATGGAACAAATGGTGCGGCCAAACGTGCAGTTGTCGTGAGTACTTCGTAAAGCGTCCAGTATGCATCACATTTTTCAGGATTGCCATCTGCAGATGCGTCTGCCTTTCCTGACGCCCAAAAACGATCTCGACTTCGTCGGACAAACCAGTTGCTCACCGCGTCCACCAGGTCAGAAAGTGCCTTAGCAGCGACATAGTGATCGTACGAGTCAAGTGCTTCAACCATTGTGTTAACCGTTGCGTGGAGTTCAGCAAGCATCCAGCGATCAAGCTCACTTCGCTCGGACGCCGGGCGAAAGCCGTTTCCCGTTATGAGATTTTTATGATCAAGTTGGCCAGGGTCTTCCATGTGAGTTGCAGGGTTAAATCCGTCAATGTTGGCATAGATCACAAAAAAGCTGTAGACATTCCAGAGCCGTAGAAGAAATTCTGGAACACTCTCACGAATTGCACGCTCGCTGTATCGAATACTGTTCCAGGGAGGCTGTCCTGCAAAAAAGTACCATCGGAGTGCATCAGCTCCATATCGATCGAGAATTTCAGTAGGTTCTTTGTAGTTCCGCTTGCTCTTGGACATCTTGCTACCGTCTTCCCCAAGCATATGTCCAAGCACGATGCAATTGCGGAAGGGGTGGGGGTAGCTATCTGGCGGCATCGCTGCGGGTGGTTTCACATCAGTAGTCGATTCAGGACCAAAAAGAAGTGTGCTGATTGCGAGTTGGCTATAGAACCAGCCACGAGTTTGATCAATTGCCTCGGAAATAAAATCAGCAGGCCACTGTGATTGAAATTCATCAGCACCGGTGTGCGGCCAGCCCCACTGAGCAAAAGGCATTGCTCCAGAATCGAACCAGCAATCGATGACCTCCGGTACGCGATGCATCCTGGCACCGTCCTGAAAAGGAGAGTCGTAAGTGATGGCGTCGATGTAGGGTTTATGGACTCGAAGATCATCAGACAATTCTGGATCCTCGGTCTTCGCTTTCACAAAGACGTCCATGCCGGTGACTCCCGGCTTGGAGAGAAGTGCATCGTACGCGGGGACAGCCTCAGCTTTTCCTGTTTCTTCACAGACCCAGATTGGAAGTGGGGTTCCCCAGTAACGCTCCCTCGACAAAGCCCAGTCGACATTGTTTGCAAGGAAATTGCCGAATCGACCTTCCTTGATGTGCTCAGGCATCCAGTTGATCTGTTCGTTGTTGGCTAGCATGGCGTCTCGAAACTGACTGGTGCGGATGAACCAACTGGCTCTTGGGTATTGGATCAGTGGGTCGTCATCAGCTCGCCAGCAGAATGGGTAGTCGTGCAGATACTGTTCTTGGTGGACAAGAAGCTCTCGACTGCGAAGGTCACGGGTCACGTCGCGATCACACTCTTTCACAAATCGCCCAGACATAGTTGGGAATTCGTCGGTGAAAGTGCCGTCCGGTGCAACGCAGTTAAGCAGTGGTGGCACTTTGTCTTTAAATCGTTCTCGTTCAGCCAAGAGAACGCCGTAGTCAACCTCACCAAAGGCAGGAGCAATATGCACGATGCCTGTGCCTGAATCTGTGGTGACAAAGTCGGCTTCGATAATACGCCAGGCAACAGGCTGGTTATCTCCATTTTTCAGGGCACTAAGTTCTGGCTGACCGGCAGGGCGGAAACAGTCAAACGGGGGTAGGTAGCACGCACCTACGAGGTCGGAGCCCGGAAAAGAATCAAGGACTTCGAGTGTAGTTTTCTTTTTGTCGGCAAGCGATGCTGCAAGTGACTCGGCAAGAATATATTCATGTTCCGGGTCGTCTTCAAACCGGACAGCAACATATGTGAGGTCGGCTTTTACAGCTGCAAATTGATTTGAAGGAAGCGTCCATGGAGTTGTTGTCCATGCAATGAGGTTTCGTTTTGTTGGTGATCCACTTGCATCAAGAAGAGGGAAAGCAACATAGACGCTTGGGTCGGCTACTTGACGATATCCCTGACCAACTTCTCCGCTCGACAGGGCCGTGCCACCCTGCGGCCACCACCACACAATCTTGTGACCCTGATACAACAGTCCACGATTGAACAGTTCAGTAAGAGCCCACCAGACGCTTTCGACATAACTCTGGTGATAGGTAACATAAGCTTCTGAAAGATCGATCCAGAAACCAATACGTTCCGTGAGTGTCTCCCACTCCTTCATGTATCGCCAGACAGATTCCTGGCACCGATGGATAAATGGCTCGACACCATATTCTTCAATCTCAGCTTTTGAGTGAATGCCGAGGCTTTTGCACACCTCGACCTCTACAGGGAGGCCGTGGGTGTCCCAGCCTGCTTTGCGTTCACAAAACTCACCCCGCATTGTTCGGTATCGGGGGTACAGGTCTTTGATGGCTCGAGTAAGGCAGTGACCTGGGTGGGGCATGCCATTGGCTGTTGGTGGTCCTTCAAAAAAAACAAATCGCTTTGAACCGCGACGATTGTCGAGTGACTTTTGATAAATTCCTGCTGATTTCCAAAGGGCAGCAATTTCGGCTTCTGTGGCGGGCAGGTCAGGTCTGCCTCGGACTGGCTGGAACATGCGGTATTTGAAACGGGGGATGAAAACAATGAACGTGTCGTTCTGGGATGACCCGCATTCTAACCACCTCAGCCTCCTGACCCCAGTGGTACCCAGTGTTACCCGGGCTGGCCGAGCGGGTTCGTCACCGATGGTAGGGGCACGCTACCCGAATAGTCGTCACGCGGCGTTGCTCTGGCGGTATACCAGTTGTCGGCGTTGAGCTGCGAAGGCCTCTTCGGTCTCCCACAAGATGTATTTTTTCGCAGACAATATAAGGTCTGAAAAGCGATTCGATATTCAAGGTGTTCATGACTCTCGGGCTCAATGTCATGTAGGAAACATGCTGGTGCTCCTGCTAGTTTGACGGTACAAGAGCGTCATCATTGTTTCATGCAGCACTGTTGTCGCGCCTAACTTCACGAGCCTGTCCCACAGACGAGTGGATGGGTTCATTTCGTTGTGGGGTCACCAGCGTCTCATGATTGATTCAGCCTGATCTGGCAGTTCGAGTTGCCACTTGCATTGACG
>PKCL01000507.1 GCA_002862165.1 Planctomycetaceae bacterium | reverse complement strand
CCAGCGGCATTTCAGGAATTTGGAAATAGTAGTATAGCCGCTTCTTCTTTGAGCGTCGGGTATAGTACCTCATAGCTCAAATCTGTCGAATGAGACTCATTGTTTGATTTTAAACCCTTGGGTATCGCCATGTCCTTTGTCACTCTCAAGTCTGGTAAAGATAAAGAGATTTCTCGTAGACGGACGAAGCCAGCACGTGATGACGTTGCGAAAGGGGCGAATCTTTGTGAATACTGCACTGCAAAATGTTGTCGGTACTTTGCTCTTCCGTTAGAAAAGCCGACAACTCGTCAGGAATTTGATTCCTTGCGGTGGTTTTTGCTCCATGAACATGCCACGGCTTTCACAGAGGACGGCGAATGGTTTATCTGCGTACACACGGTCTGCAAGCATCTTCAACTAGATAATCGCTGTGGTATTTACGACTCGCGGCCAATAATCTGTCGAGAGTACACGACAGACCATTGCGAGTATGAGGACGAATGGGTGTACGATCAATATTTTGAAACACCAGAACAAGTAGTTGAGTACATGGAAGCAGTGCTTGGGCCCGGAGGTGAAGATGTCGGTGATGGACGCAAGAAGAAATATCGGCAGCGATCTATTCGAAGCCCGAAGCCGACATTATTAAATATTCTGTAAGATTTCTGTAACAGCCCAAAGCTGTGCAGTTGAGTAGATGTCATATTTTCAGGAGATACTATTCTGTCAAAAATCACACCACGAACACTGAAGGGTTTCCGAGATCTTTTACCATCGCAAGCATTAGCTAGAGAGCGAGTCCTTGAAATAGCAAGGCAGGTCTATCAGTCGTACGGCTTTTCGCCGATAGAAACTCCAGCGCTTGAATATCTTGAGATTTTAACCGGTAAGGGTAGTGACGAAACGGATAAGCAACTGTATCGGTTTACCGATCACGGGAATCGTGAAGTAGGTATGCGGTTTGATCTTACGGTTCCGTTTGCCCGTTTTGCAGCGCAACATATCTCAACACTCGGTACCCCATTCAAACGGTATCATATGGGTACGGTGTGGCGTGGAGAGAATACTCAGCGAGGACGATACCGCGAATTCATGCAATGTGACTTTGATACCATCGGAACAACAAGTGCGAATTCAGACCTCGAAACAGTCTTGGTTGTACACGACCTGCTTACAGCGATCGGGATTGAAAAGTTTACGATTCGAATCAATGACAGAAGGATTCTTTCAGGGATTCTTGAAGTGCTCGGCCTTGCGGATAAGACAACGCATGTGCTTCGGTGTCTCGATAAGACTGGGAAAAGTCCACGAGACGTCGTAGCGAATGAACTTGAAAAGCAGGGCGTTGCCGTTCAAGCCACTGAGCGTCTTCTTGGGCTCAGTGAGATGAAAGGATCGATGGCAGACGTGGTGCATGAACTTGGTGATCTCGCTGGGCAGTCGAAAGTCGGCAAGAATGGTGTTGAAGCTGTCAGTGAACTTGTGAAAGGCTTGTCTGAAGTAGGAATCGGTGACGATCACATCACATTAGATCCCTCTATTGCAAGGGGCCTGGACTATTACACTGGTATCGTTCTTGAGAGCTTTCTCGATGATCTTCCCAGTCTCGGAAGTGTCTGCTCTGGTGGCAGGTATGACAATCTTGCAGAACTGTACACAAAACAGTTTCTTCCCGGAGTAGGGGCATCGCTTGGGATAGATCGTTTACTGGCAGGCCTTGAAGAGCTTGGCAGACTTGAAGCTGTCGAAACACCAGCAGCAATTTTTCTCGTCTATTTCGATGAGTCACACCGTGGCGACTATCTTCGGATAGCAGCAACGCTGCGGCAGCATGGTATTTCTGTTGATTTGTATCCTGAGCCTAAAAAGCTTGGTCAGCAGTTAAAGTGGGCAGGTAAAAAGGGCTTCCAGAAAGCTCTTGTACTCGGCAGCGATGAGTTCAAGGCAGGCACTGCTCAGCTGAAAGACTTGGCTACTCAGCAATCAGCGAACCTTAGTTGGAGGGGAGATTATGTCGTGTTAGCAAATCTCATTCAATCTGAATTGCAGAATAAAAGTGACGGTTAGTCCGTAAGGCTACGTTCCTTGTTTCTCAATAACACGAAGCTGCTCAACAACACTATGAGCGTCAACTGGTCGCTCTGCTCGATCATTTGAGAGCAACTGCATCACAAGAATTGCAAGGTCTTTAGGTATTCCAGGGACAACTGTATCAATAGCAGTTGGCTTGCCTCGTGAAATAGCGGCAAGAATTGAAACCATTGATTTGCCATCAAATGGAAGTTTTCCAGAGATCATTTCATAAAGAATCACCCCAAGGCCAAAGAGATCACTCTTTGCATCGACCTCATCGGTACCAATCCGTTCAGGAGACATGTAGGCTGGGGTGCCGATCACGGAATTGTTAACAGTCAGGCGGCTTTCTTCATTTCCTGTTTCATGTGCCAGTCCAAAGTCAATGATTTGCACATGATGCTGAGGCCCCTCTAGAAGAATGTTGTCCGGCTTAATGTCTCGGTGGACAAGATTTTTCTGGTGAGCTGCAGCGAGTCCTTCGCTAATTTCACGGCCAATGCGGACGACCTCTGGGATAGGAATTGCCCCACCAAATTGTGTTCTGTATTCAGATAGATTCGGTCCATCGATATACTGCATGGCGATGTAGGGAAGGTTGTCATGCTCCCCGATCTGATAGATCGTTACGATTGAGGGATGGTTGATCGAGGCAGTTGTTTTACTTTCACGAAGGAATCGTTTTCGCGAAACATCGTCTTTTGCTCGGCTTGGATGCATCACCTTAATTGCGATGTCGCGATCAAGGCTGCTGTCGTATCCCCGATACACTCGCCCCATGCCACCGCTGCCAATGACACTCTTTACCGAAAAACTATCGATAGTTTCAGGAGTTCCTGAAGGGTCTGACGGATTCGAGTGCCAATTTGTGATTTGGGGACTCAGGGAATTACCATTGTGTGGATCAAAGGCAATAGTTTCCGAAAGAGGTGACTTTGTTGAGTGTGTTTCGTTCGATTCGTCTTGAATAACAAAACAGCAAAAAGGATCACCTTTATGCATGCAACTTGTTTCTTCGATCATGACGGTTTCGTTGTAGTGGCGAGCAAGACCCCGCGTCACGCCTTTTGCGAGCAGGCACAATTGTCGTCCGGATGAGTAAACGAGATGAAGCTCGTTCGGTGAATGTCGCACCGTTTCAAGGACTGGCGGCTCGGCCCCAGGATTCGCTGACCGAACCATCGTGTGGATGATGCTCTCAGTATTCTCGATCAGATCAAGTGTCTGCCAGCTAGGGTCAATAAGTTGTCCAGCGACTTTGATGAGGTGAGGTGCGAGAAATTCACCGAATCGTTCAATTAATTTGGGCAATGGCTCGCCGCATGTATCAGCAATTTTTTGGAGAAGTTGAATCGCATCTGTATCAGGGTAGACCTCGTTTGGAAGATACCTGCTGTTCGTCGCTGTCACGGTCTCACGAAGTTTGAGCCATGTAGTTTTCCCGGAGGTCGCTTCGTCAGCAAACTTCTGGATATAGAAAAAAATGATGCCGTGCACGGTTGGTTCTCATTGTTATAGCCCCCAGCTTGTCTGGCCTATGGTGGAACACGCTGATGCTTCTTTGCTTTAAAAAAAATGTACCACAGGCAGGCAGTGTAAGAGAAGTCGATGGTCGTACGGTCACATAATTATGGGTAAATTCTTATGGCATATGGCAAAGCCGGTTTCTGTAAAGAAGCAGGCCATGTGCGGCGTGGTAAAGCGCCCCACATTCGATATCGATGTCAGCAGTTTGTTCTAAAGTTGTTGCCAAACGCTCTGCTGCGCGTAGCACCCACGGCTCATCAAGGCGGTCTGTGGGAAGAGCAATTGCAAGAAATTCAAACACGTGGCCGCTCGAACTTAGTTTTGCGAAGACATCAGCTGATGAAGCAGGACGTTCAAAATAGTGTGTGGAGAAACTGCCATCTGCTTGCTGGAAGCGTCGCGACAGATCAATACTATTTGCAATGATTTCCTGAGCTTTACCCCACGGGGCTGGAAGTACATCGTTCGATTCTGAATGCCGACTTCGGTATTTATTTACTGCGATTGCTAATCCGTACAGACTGTGTGAACCACCACAGGCACTGGAGTGAAGATCGGCGTTGAGTTCCATTTCAATAACGCGAGAGAGATCCCATTCTTCCCCGTCAGATGCTTTCCACGTTTCATTGTCTGGGAGATACGTGGCAAATGCCATCAGCGTCCAAGGCGCCTCCTGGCCGGTACGAATATCAGCCTGTGCTTGTCGAAGCAGGTCGCCGACGTTTGCAGACTGTTCACCAACAACGAGTGGTGTCTCGAGAGGAACTCCATTACTGCCGCATTGTGAGAGATACCCTAGCCATTGATTCGGGTGTCCTTGTCCGAGTGTGCTTCCTTCCTCAACGAGAGCGACAACGCCTTGTTTTCCATGTCGCAATTTCCATCCTTGGAGTGGCCCACCCTGTAGTAAGTAGTCAAGAGCGAAGACAGTGTCGGCTCCGTTGCGTATTGAAAATTTTTCACCGAATGCAAGTATGCCGTGAACAATTTGCCAGGCACCTTGCACTTTTGTAGTGAGTTGCCGCCCATCTTGAGTTTGCTTGAGTACTTTGGTGATCCGTGTGCACAGATCAGTTGGTGTAACAAAAGTCAGTTCAGTTTGAGGTGTTTCTTCTTGTTTGCTACTTTTGCATCCAAATGAGATGAGGCATATCGCTATGCATGAGATAAAGAGTGCAGGGTTCGAGGAGGTTGAATTCGAGAACATAAGTCACTTCTCATGTGTTCGTCGGGAAGAGTGTCCTTACAGCATGGTTTCCCCATATGGTTGGTGCAAGCAAAAGTTCCACTGTGCATGAGAGAAAATTCTTGTTTCATGCCTTGAAGAGACTTTGAAGCGGAATGTAAAAGGACTCTATAGAAACAAGGCTTATGGGTATGGATTGTGAGGGCTGAAAAAGTGTGTGCTTCCATCCAAACCTGTATGGTTAGTGATTGAGTGAATAGAGGAGCACATTCAGGGCAATTTTCTCAGCATCATCTCGATCATAACCCGTGCATTCCATAGAGTTTTGTTTTTCAAGAGCACACGATATGTCGAACGGTGAAAAGATGACTGCCCACCGGTCGCCAATACGGATACCTTCTAATTGTGGAGGCACCTTTCGTTTCTCTGCGGAGAGAGGGCCTCTACCAGCAGTAGGTGCCCTCAGCGTAACGCGGCGGAGGTCATAGCCTCCGTAGGTAGCTGCTGAGAAAAGAGGATCGTCATCGGGTACTGACTCGATAGTGTAATCAGGCAGAGCGACTGAAAATTCTTTTCGGAAAGCATCGGTAAATGATTGTGAAGCACATACGCTGTCAGCGAGTAGGGTTCCTCCTCGTTTTAAAAAGTCTCGAAGGTTCTTTCGTTGTGCATCGTCGAAGGCAAATGCTTGCCTGCCATGCATGAAAAGCATGTGATGCTTGAAAATTGCCGGATCAATAAGGTCCAGTTTTGTAGGTGTGTCTTCAACGAGTATTCCGAGTTCGCGTGCGGCAGCACGGAGAATATTTGCGAGTGCCTTTGGGGCAGCATCACAGAGCCCACCATGACGCAATTTACCAATAGTCAGTTGACCTCGGCCAATTGAATCCGGCTTTGTCATTTCTAGCTGACTACGAGCGAATATCTCATCCTTCTTTTTTAGTTCACGATTTGTTGCATACGCAACGACATTTGCTCCGATTGCAAGCGCAGCGTCTATTTGCTGCCGAACAGGGTTATCTGGGTTATCAAATTGGTTGTATGATGGGCCGGCTAGTTCCCAAAGGCATGAGAGGCTTGGGGGCGTAGAGGATTTGTTTTCCGGGTTATGAGACGGTGCATAAATCAAACAGGTGCGACACCCGTAGTCCACTCCAAGTAATGGTCGTTGAAATTCTGGAGGAACAAATTTTTCTGCATACCATGCTGGATGTTCAGGTGGAAGAAGGCTGAGTTGGTGTTCAGGTTCAGGAAATATTTCGCTCACAAGTTGACGAAAAGACTTGTCAAAG
>PKCL01000185.1 GCA_002862165.1 Planctomycetaceae bacterium | reverse complement strand
CTTGAAGTGAAAAAGCGAGCATAGAACCGAAATGACGGACATCTTCCCCACTCATATTATTTAACGGCATCGTAACTGAGTGACTTTTTCAAAGTGTCTCCTTCATTTGATATCACTACCCTGAAGTGCAATATTCGTATCTATTGATGCGTAGGTTTACCAGCCAAAGAGAAGAATGGTCAGCAAACTGCTACAGCAGGCCTCTACTATCTACGATAAAAAGGATTTCCTATAGGTTGTGTTAACCTGATGCCGAATCTGTTATGAAAATGGGGTAAGGTTGTTTTCCTTTCTTATTCAATATTGTTGTTTGTTTGCCAAAAACTGTGTGTCGTAATTATTTTGTTCCTTACAGCCCGAGGGTATTTGTCGAAACAGTCGTTACCCTCAATAATTATCGTCAAGAATTTTCATCACTTGCCCTGAGAAACTCGTAATGGATTTTTGGATTTCGCCAGACAACTTGAATCATATTCTCTGGAACGGTGGATTCTGGGTAGTACTCAGTGTCCTGTGGGTATCCACGTCACTTTGGATTGCTTCGGACTCTGAATCAATTTTTGGGGACTCTCTGTGGCCATTAATTTCAGTTTTATTTGGTGCCTTCTTTTTCTTGACGACCTATATGTGGGGACTCAGCGCAACTCCTATTTTTGCAATCATTTTTATTGGTGGTCTTTTTTCCTATACCTTTATAAGAGATAAAAAAGCTCCCTCGCAGGAACGGATTTTATGTGTTGCCTTTCTCAAAAAAATCCTGATCAAAATTGCTAATCGTTTAGGAATCGAAAATGTTGAATCCTTACTTAATAAGTCGATGCAAAAGATCGCTTCGAGCAAAGAAAAAAGTGCTGTTATTCTTCTCAAGAAAGATGGCTCACCACTTGATGGTCAAGGCACTGGAATGGATCGAAGCAGCTCAAAAGCAATACAAACCGTACAGGGCTTATTTGAAAAAGCGATTAAAAATGGCGCGACTGATTTACACTTTGAACCAAAAAGTGGTGAGGAGATTGTAGTACGCTGCCGAATTGATGGCGTTATGCAAAACATGACGACACTCTGGGCAGCGGACGGGAAGTCTTCAATCTCTGCACTCAAAGTTCTCTCAGACATGGACATTGCTGAGCGCCGACGACCACAGGATGGAACATTTGCAGTTCTTTTCAATAGCCATAAGTTTGATATCCGTGCAGCCTCGGGGCCAACAAACTTTGGTGAGAAAATGGCACTCAGGTTACTCGATTCTGACGGAGAGATTGTCAAAAATGGGCTCGAAGGCATTGGTATGAGTGACTCTGTCACAAAGAAAATGCGACAGATTATCCAGCAACCTCACGGCATGATGCTTGTCTGCGGTCCTACAGGATCAGGAAAAACAACAACGCTCTATACAGCATTAGGAGAACTTGATGTCTTTTCAAAAAATATAGTCACTATTGAAGATCCAATTGAGTATCGACTTGAAAACATTTCTCAAACCGCTGTAAACGTTGCCGCTGATCTCACCTTTGCAAATATTCTTCGTTCTACTCTACGACAAGATCCGGATGTTATTCTTATCGGTGAAATTCGGGACAAAGAAACTGCCGAAATTGCCATGCAAGCTGCGCTCACTGGTCATTTTGTTTTTTCAACCCTGCATGCGAACGACTCAGCTACGACAATCACACGTCTCCTTGATATTGGAATTGATACAACACTTATACAGTCGTCCCTTTCAGCAGTTCTGGCACAACGTCTCCTAAGAGTACTCTGTAAAAGATGTAAGGAAGCTTACACACCACCAGATGATTTTCTGCAAAAAATTGGTGTACCTGCAGGAAAGACTATTTCACTTTTCAAAGAGGTTGGATGCACATCGTGCATCGAGTCGGGATATCGTGGTCGCACTGGGATTCATGAATTACTTGTTTTTGATAACAGTATTCGAGATCTTCTTATAGGGCGACCATCGATTCAGGACATTCGGCGCGCGGGTCGAAAGTCTGGAATGAAAACACTGAAGCAGTCTGGTATTCAAAAAGTACTTGCCGGAATCACGAGCCTGAATGAAGTTATGCGAGTAGCAAAGTAAAAACACATATTTCCTGATGCGTGAGATGATTGAATGATATTACCTTTAGCAAACATTTTTCAAATATTAGCTGGCCTTGCTGCTATTGCTATTGTTCTTGGTCTTGTTGCATATGGATTTCTGCATGGAATATTTCGATCCGTACTCGTAGGGATGCAAGCCCTCGTCTCGTTTATTGTGGCACTCACTTTCATTCCATCGCTTACTGCATTACTCATCACAATTGATATACCTCCGTTGTATGCATTCCCTATTTCTTTAGCAGTCTTAGCCGCCGGAACAGCTTTTGGTATTCATCTGATCATTGAAAAATATGTTCCTGATGAAGCTATTAAACTCCTTTCAATTATTGACAAAGTTGGTGGGGGATTTGTCGGTGGGGTCGCGGGCTTTATTGCTGCAGGAGGTTTCCTTATAGCCATGTCCCTTCTACCTCTTCCAAAAAATTTCCACCTACAGGCTTCTGATCTGCGGTTTGATTTTGGTGAACCGATGCTACGAACTTTTGCCCGTATTATTGAACTAGATGGTGAAAAACGAGAGCGATTACTTTCAGGTGATACATGGACAACTGTAAGTCTTAATGCCGACTCAATGCCCGAATACCCTGAAAAGCCAATGCCTCCGGATTCGCAAGAGTTGCCTGTGGGTACAACTCCTCCTCCTTTTGAGCCTGCTCCACCTAATATCTGGAGTGAGCCTTATGTTGATTTGAATGATAATAAACAGCGTGATGACACGGAAGCTTATCTAGATATTGTGAACGATGGTGAATTTACAAAAAACGCTCTCATTGCACCTCCTGACGACAATGACCTCGATCGTTTTGTTGGTTTATTGGAGCGATACAACGCAAATCATTGGTGGCGATGGCGGGTGATTCAATCAAGTTGGGAAGAACTTTATCCACCTAAAGAGCAAGCGGTTGCCTCCGAAGACACTGGTGAATCTTCAAAAATCTCAACAGATTAGATTGTTGCTTCACACATGATCGGATCACACAGAAGTGATTCTTTTCGTGTACTGCGATCTATCACAAATATCGCCTGATGATTCTGGAATTATTTTTTCCGTTGAATTGCTCGTACCATTGCAGCTCCCATATCTGCCGGAGTTTCTGCGATCTCAATACCAGCATCACGAAGCGCTTCTAACTTTGCTTCTGCTGTCCCCTTACCACCAGAAATAATTGCCCCAGCATGTCCCATGCGTTTTCCAGGTGGTGCGGTACGACCAGCTATAAAAGCAGCCACCGGCTTTGTGACATGTTCCTTTACATACGCCGCCGCTTCTTCCTCTGCAGAGCCACCTATTTCACCCATCATCAAAATTGCCTGCGTCTCAGGATCTTTTTCAAAGAGTGACAGGATGTCAATGAAACTTGACCCAACGAGTGGATCACCACCAAGGCCAACGCATGTACTCTGACCATGGCCCAGTTGCGTTAATTGCCAAACCGCCTCATATGTCAACGTACCGGAACGACTCATCACACCGATATTTCCGGGCGTATGGATATAGCCCGGCATGATCCCAATTTTACATTGTCCCGGTGTAATAACCCCGGGACAGTTCGGGCCGACTAGTACACTCTTAGAATTTTCAACTACCGGTAAGACTCGTGCCATATCAAGTACAGGTATGCCTTCTGTAATCGCTATGACAAGTTCGACTTCTGCTGCCACAGCTTCCAGAATGGCATCGGCCGCAAATGGTGGTGGCACAAATATCATTGTTGCATTCGCGCCCGTTGCATCACGGGCTTCGGCTACAGTATCGAATACCGGAAGGTCAGCAATTTTCTCTCCTCCCTTCCCGGGAGTCACACCTCCCACCATTCTTGTTCCATACTCGAGGCATCCTCGCGTATGGAACTCACCAACTTTCCCAGTAATACCTTGACAAATAACACGTGTGTTACGATCGACAAGAATGCTCATGAAACTTCGCTATATCTAAAGAGGAACCGTGGGTACAAGAAAACAGTGCTTACGCTTTTATCGATTCAACAACTTTTTGGGCAGCATCAGTAAGCCCATCTGCCGTAATGATTGAGGTGTCACTTGAGGCGAGAATCTTCTTCCCATCCTCCACTTCAGTACCCTCCAATCGAACGACAAGCGGCACGGTAAAGCCCACTGTTTTTGATGCTTCTACAAGAGCATTTGCGATCGTTGTACATCGCATAATACCACCGAAAATATTGACTAATATCGCCTTTACATTGCTGTCTGAGAGAATGATCTGAAATGCTTCAGTGACCTGCTCCACATTCGCACCGCCACCAACATCTAAAAAGTTTGCTGGTTCGCCACCATGGAACTTCACAAGATCCATGGTACTCATGGCAAGACCAGCCCCATTCACAAGACAGCCTATTTCTCCATTCAATTTCACATATGACAAACCTGCTGCGGCGGCTCTGATTTCAGCCGGTTCTTCTTCAGATTCATCACGAAGTGAAAGAACACGCTTATGACGAAAAAGTGCGTTATCATCGAATGTCATTTTTGCATCAAGGGCAACCAGAGTTCCATCACCAGTAAGAACCAACGGATTGATTTCTAATAACGATGCATCAAGAGAAACGAATGCTTTGCAGAGAGCTTGGAAAAATTGTACTGCGTATCTCCAACTCGCTGTTGGCAAGCCAAGTTGTGATGCCATAAGACGCGCCTGATATGCACCTAGTCCACGATCTGGGTCAAAGGGCTCAGATAGAATCAACTCTGGAGTTTTTGCAGCAACTTCTTCAATGTCCATTCCACCTGCAGTACTCGCAATAAGCACTGGTGATCCCGCCGCTCGATCAACAAGAATGGCACAGTAAAGCTCCTGCTTAATGTCACACCCACTCTCAATGAATACCTGCCGAACAACCTGACCCTCTGGTCCAGTTTGAATCGTCACAAGGGTTTTGTTCAAGAGACCTTCAGCTATCCGAAAAGCATCATCTGCCGACTTTGCGAGTTCTACACCATGTTGCTCAGAACCTTTCACACTTCCCTTTCCACGGCCACCTGCATGGATTTGGGCTTTCACCGCACATACGGGAGTCCCAAGTGATTGGAATGCGAGGGAGGCCTCCTCCGGTGTGCGTGCAATCTTTCCATCCAAAACTGGCACGTCGGCAGCCCGTAGCAATTCTTTTGCTTGAAATTCATGGATTTTCATGACTACTTTTTCTGATGATGGAGTTGATGATCTAATAGACTTAAAAAAGCTCGGTGGGAACACTTTTTTGATTCCGACACAATATGGCACGGAAGGCATTCTGTTCCAACCGCTGGCAGTTTCTTGCAGGAAACAGTATCTATTTGAAAATTTCACACATAACGAAAATCCACCTTTCACATAAATGAAAAAACTGGAATATTCCCACTTGGCAAGAATTCTCAGCACTTGATGGCTTCTTTATGAATTCGACACGGTCCACCGAAACAGTAAACCGCCAACCATCGACACCAACCAGTTCATTGCCTCGGGTTGTTATCGATCTTGAGAGGCTGCGCCATATAAACTGTGGTCTTGGCCGCTTCTCTCTTTATCTAGCACGTGAACTCCTTGCTTGTCCTGATCATTGTTTTGCACCTATCTTTTTCCTACCAGACAACAGTGAGCATTATTTTGAAAAGAAAACCACAGCTCATTACAGCAGCATTAGAGTTCGTCCTTGGCATAAAGAATACTTTCAGCGATGGATACGGCCCATCGCGCGTCACTATCATACCACTCATAGACCTGCACTCTGGCATGTCACACACCAAACATCAAAATATCTCCCACTCGATAACCGTGTGCCCGTTATCCTCACCGTCCACGACCTAAACTTTCTCCACACAATTGATTCGAGTCACCATCCGGGAAGAATTCGGCGCCATCTTGACCAGGTTCAAAAGCTTGTTTATCGAGCGAGTACCATTGTCACTGACTCTCAATTTGTTGCTGATGATCTTGCTCGCCATATCGATGTGGGCTCAAAACCAATTCATGTCATCCCGCTCGGACTCACAA
>PKCL01000312.1 GCA_002862165.1 Planctomycetaceae bacterium | reverse complement strand
GACTGAAACCGCAATTGACCATCGCACGACCAACGCGATGGGTACTTTCTCGAACAGCTGCATCTGGCAAACCCACCAGAATGGTTGTGGGTAAAGCACCGCCGGAAACATCAACCTCAACATCGATAGGAACAGCATCAACGCCCCGTAAGGAAAAGGTTTGGAGTCGAGCAAGCATGAGAAGGAGTCCTTGGAGTGTGTGTTTGTGTAGCGGCAAACATTACTTATTAACGAATCAATGAGTGTACGCATGTACATGCTATGAATGCAAGGTGAATTCTCTGCCACCATTCGGTTGTTGTTCAACGGCTCAGAAAATTAGGAAATGAGTAGACTGCTTTTCTGGATATATGAACGATCAGTTCTGAGGCGAAGTGAGGGAATTAACGGGTGAAGCGTATGCAGTTTAAATGTGGTGTCACAAGGATTGCCGGTATTCTGACGGCGGGGGTAATCGCTCTCGTTACGATCGCTCTCGTTACGGTAACGTGTCGATTAGCATGTGCCGATCAAGGAATGTGGCTTTTCAATGACGTGCCAGAAGAACGACTCGCCCGGGACGTGGGGTTTGTGCCATCGCGCGAATGGCTCGATCACCTTCAGTCTGCAGCTGTTCGGTTCAACAGTGGTGGTTCTGGTGCGTTTGTATCTCCACATGGCCTCGTGCTAACCAACCATCATGTTGCTGCAAGTAGTCTTCAGAAGCTTTCGACACCTGAAAAAAATCTTGCTCGTGATGGCTATATAGCGAGATCACACGTTGACGAAATTCGCTGCCTTGATCTTGAACTCAACGTGCTGCGTTCTATCGAAGATGTCACGACGCGTGTGGAACAAGCTGTTGCGGGAGCGGGACGTTCATCAGATGCACTGGCGGCACGACGAGCCGTACTTGCACGCATTGAACAAGAGTCACTCACGAAGACAGGCTTCCGAAGTGATGTCGTCACTTTGTTTGGTGGTGGTCGATATCACCTCTATCGATACAAGCGGTACACCGACGTCCGTCTTGTTTTTGCACCGGAACGACAGATTGCTTTTTACGGTGGAGATGCAGACAATTTTGAATTTCCGAGACATTGCCTCGACATTTGTTTTTTTCGAGTCTATGACAAAGGAAAGCCTCTTGTAGTCGAATCATTTCTTACGTGTGCTGAGAATGATGTTCAGCACAATGATGTAGTGCTTGTTGCGGGACACCCCGGGCATACAGACCGCAGCAAGACAATGACCGAAATACAATCCATGCGCGATCGACGCCTGCCGTTTGTACTCGAGTGGTTGAATCGACGTGAAGTGTTATTGCAGTCTTATGCTGAAGAAGGGCATGTGGAGCAGCAGAGAGCAATGCAGGATCTTTTTTCAGTTCAAAACAGCCGGAAATCACGCGTCGGTTTGATGTCGGCGGTCTTGCGTCCTGATATTATTGAGGGCCTTGGCAATGCCGAAGACTCTCTTAGAAAGCAGTGGAAGGAGAGTAACAAGGAGAGTCCCTGGGGCAAGATTGATCGAGCCCAAAAAGCTATCGATGCAGTTGCTGTTCGGTACAACCTTCTCGAAGGGGCAATGGGATTTAGGAGTCAGTTTTTCTCGAATGCAAGGACACTGTTGCGAGTGGCAACAGAGTCCGTAAAGCCTGATGGTGAGCGGCTTCGAGAATACCGTGAGGCCGCTCGGCTCTCTCTGAAGCTTCGGCTGTTTTCTGACCAACCGCTATCTGACGATTACGAAGTTCTCGGGCTCACAGATTCCCTGACGTTTCTTGTCAAGCAACTTGGTTATGATGACCCATTGGTACAAGACGTACTTGATGGAAAATCACCAGGTGATCGTGCTGCTGTCTTGGTCGCTGGTACAGCACTTGGAAAGCGTAGTGGCGGCGAAGTGCCGAAGAGTCAAGCAGATCGACGGAAAGAGCTCTATGACGGTGGTCTCTCCGCTATTGAATTAAGCGACGATACGATGCTTGGACTCGCTAGACGTATCGATGGCGAGTCACGGAAGCTACGGAAGATTGTTGAAGAAAATGCAGAGATAAAAAAGCAGGCTCATGCGGAAATCACACGGCTTAGGCTTCGGAGTGCTTCTGGGCCGATTGCTCCTGATGCAACATTTACACTGAGGTTGGCGTATGGAAGAGTGGATGGTGTTCACGGGCGGGCAAGTGAAGCCAGGCCGTGGACAATAGTCAGTGATCTTTTTGCCAAAGCGAAACGTGAAAAAAATAATCCACCGTTTGATCTACCAGCATCGTGGAAGAATGCAGAAGCTGAATCTTCAGGCTCAAAGTTCACCGAAACACCACTCAATTTTCTATCAACGGTAGATATTGTTGGTGGAAATTCTGGCAGCCCGGTTGTGAATGTTGCGAGTGAACTTGTCGGTGTGATTTTTGATGGCAATCAAGATTCTTTAGTCCTTGATGTTGCCTATGATAGCGCACGAGCGAGGGCGATCTCTGTTTCCGTTGGGGCAATTCTTGAATCACTGAATCATGTCTATGACGCAAAGGAATTATTGGCAGAAATACAGGCGGCTAAAGAATCTGGTACCGGGGAATGGCAGTCACTTTTCGATGGAAAAGAGCTTGGCAAATGGCAGTCAAGTGCGTTTGGTACTGATGGTCCGCTGGAAGTACTCGATGGTGAGATTTCGATAGGTATGGGTGACCCGCTGAGTGGAATCACTTGGCAGGGGGGCTTTCCTCGTGATAACTATGAGATTTCCCTGGAAGCGAAACGCGTTGGGGGTTTTGACTTCTTCTGTGGGCTCACGTTTCCTGTAGGCGAAGACACCTGTAGCTTTATTCTTGGCGGTTGGGGTGGTGGTCTTGTAGGGCTTTCCTCGATTGATGGCCTTGATGCATCAGAGAATGACACCAATGCATACATGGATCTAGAAGACAATCGTTGGTATGAGATCGCCGTCCGCGTAAATCCAAAGGCAATAACAGTCTTGTTGGATGGGAAAGAACTCATTGAGCAAGAGAGGGCAGGGCGAGAGATCTCCATTCGCCCCGAGATGTTTATGTGTGAGCCTCTCGGTGTTGCTACGTACGCGACAACAAGTCGATTACGAAATCTCCAATATCGTTCGCTTGATGGTGAGATTCAGGCACAGGACACGAGTGATGTCACACCATGAAAAAAAACGAGGCAGAATAGCAGCAGAAGCAGCTCGGCGTCTGGTTCGTGGTGGAGATATTCGAAGGTCTCGTATTGGTGCAGCGCGGCGGCTTTCCCGTGAATGGGTGCCAGAAAATGAACTGCCCTCTTCGACCGATGTTACGCGAGAACTGTCGCGGCAGCGTCTGGTGGATGATGACGACCGTTCCGGCGGTCTTACGGCACTTATCGGTGATCGGTTTGACAAGATAGCTGCGCTGGTACGGCCGCTTGCAGCGGTTCGGCTTGATGCGACGCGACATCATGCAGCGACACTACTTGATGTCACGCTGCTGTCTTTTAAGTATGTGGAGCAGAGACGACCATTTGACGAAGAGTTGCTGACCGCGTCATTGCTTGTAGAAGCTGGTCGGGTGATTGATCGTCGAAGAGCAGTCGAGGCAATATTGAATGCTGCAGCTGGTCTTGTGACGCCACGGACGGTGTGGCTGATTGAAATGCGGAATACTGCGACTGCTTATTCTGATGGAACGCTTGGGCATAGGGCGAGGCATCGTCTTGTTGCTCATGCAGATTTTGATGATGTGATGCTCCTTGCTGAGGCGGTACGAGCTGAAGAAATCGGTGAAATAGATCATATGTCTCTTGATGAGGCTGTCGCGGTACTTCGTGCTCTAGGTAGTGCATATGGTGACGCACAAAGTCATGACACTCGAAATTACTGATGTCCCGTCACAGGAGAATATTTTATGTCTAAAACGCTCGATCTGACGGGCTATTCACTTGAAGTAGTAGGCCGGGATCTACGGATGAAGCCGAATGCAGACGGGTATGCAGCTGCCTTCACGTGGGCATTCTTGATGGCTTTATTGCTTGTTATCCAGTGGTGGTCGTTTGGTGAGTCTGCAGACCCACGGCGGGTGGCCTTTAACAACCTTTCTGCCGAAAAGCAGGCAGAATTTTTTCAGGCTGGAGCTGATGCGAAGCGTGAGGTGGAGTTGATGCAGGAACAGATGAGTGAACTGCAGGCAAACTCATTGCGTGGCAAGAAAGTGTCGCCTGTAGTGATGGAAAAGATTATGAATTTGAATATTGAGCTGATGAAAGCTAAGAAAAAGTCACAGAAATTTGTTGTTCCTGAACTGCCACCTCCCCGTCCAATTTCTGCGATGGTGTATCGAAGCTGTCAGGTTTTGTTTATCAGCTTAGCTCTACTTCCATTTGCCATCCTCCCATTTATTCGCCCTACAGTTGTCTATGAGGGTCTTCCGGGCGAAGGCGTGTTCGTTGTGACTCTTATCCCGTTGGTGTGGCGGTACCGGCAGGGGGTCATTGGCTTTCACGCCATTACGCCAGCAGTCAAAAGAGAAGTACGGTTCTCAGGCAGGGGGTCTGAGAGGCAGTTCCATGATGTGGGCTTTCTTTGGATGATTCGACTTACGCCGCAACCGGTCACGTCACTTGAAATGGGGGATCATGAATTCCGTATCATACTAAAGTTGATGCCAGATAAGGGAATGGTGCGAGATCAGTTGCCTATGTATGTCCGAACCCCTCTGCGGTTTTTTGAAGGAGTGACTGGACTTATACACGATCGGATTTTGGTCGAAGATACTGTCAATGTGAATACGGCCTTGGGGACTATGACAACACGGACTGAAGTGATTCACACTGGATCATCCTGATGCTCTCTGCTGTGGTGCACGAATCTCATTCGCTGTCCCGTTCACTCAATGATGACCAGTTTGCTCAATAGTAGCCAGTTTACTGAATATTGACCCGAACAGGACCTGGCCTATGGTGCTCTATGGTTCAACAGCCTACAGTGCAGTAGTGTTTCGCGAGTTTCTGACTTCTTTCCCCAACAAAAAGGTATAGGTAATGAAAAAAAACCAGATTTTTTTTCTGATAGCGGCATTTGCTAGTTTTGTTTTAAGTGTTTCTCTATGGTTTCTCGGCGAACCAGAGATCGCGAAGCAACAAGGAATCTTCGTTGGGCTATGGGTTCCCAGCATTCTCGCGTTAGGCGGATATTTTAATGGATGATTTTTTTCTCTTTGTTTGCGGTGTTGTAGTCACGCTCATTGCAGGAATGGGCGTGATTACATCCCAGGTTTTTATGGGCTACACCAAGTTCGTGAAGCAGCCCAGAGAAGAAGCAGAATTAAAACGTGATGCTGAAGCGAGTCACGACACGAATGGGAACGGGTAAGCAGTCGACTGACGCAAAGCATAAAAAAAGTGCTTGTTTGAGAACTGTGCCTGTTTCAGAAATATGCAAGGGTCTTCATTGAGAGCATGTACGAACAAAGGATGTGCAAAAACTGAAACGAATTGGAAGTCAGGGCGGTTCGCTTCACCGGTGTAAAATCGATATTGTCAGAGTCAGTAAATTTTTAGATTGAGGGAAGTAAAGGCGTGACGCACGGTAGGTGTTCGTCACTTGGCTTCCAACTTCGAGTTGAGCATGGCGTGGCGTCGCCTTGTGTTACTTTTAAAGCAAAGACAGCTTCTTTTTGTTTCGAGTCATGCCGTCCCAGCCAGCCTTCAGTTCGTCGAGTGAAACTTTGTCGCTTTGGTTTGTGTCGAGGGTTTGAAAACGCTTCTCGGTATTTTGAAGGAACTTTTCGTTCCTCCCGTGCTTCAATTCATCAAAGCCCAAGAAGCTGTCTTTATCTGTATCCTTCTTGTCAAACATTTTCGTTGAAGTCCATTTCTTAGTTTCATCCTTCTTAGCCGACTGTGCTTGTGGGCTTATAAGACACAGGCCAATTACAGCCGGTAGACAGGCGGAAAAAAAGAAAGGTGTGTCATGGTGTGGCCTTATTTTGAGTTGAATAATTTTGGGAAGAAGTACTCGAATTATACCGAAGGCCTCATGAGTATAGTGCGGTCTTATTTGTCTGTGTTTTTCTTTCGTGTTGTTTGCAGTGCATGTGGGGGCAAGGGCAGGAAGTCACTCTCACGGATCATCCATGC
>PKCL01000310.1 GCA_002862165.1 Planctomycetaceae bacterium | reverse complement strand
CTGCTACAGGATCACCGGCATCAATGAGTTCGAGGAACTTTGTTCCTTTTACAACACGTCCCTTTTCAACATCGAGGCATGGAATAATTCGTTTTGCCAACATTTTAGCGCGCCTGCAATTCAAGATATCTCATGGATTCGGTCAGTTTCCGGGCTCGACGCTGTTGCGTAACGCTTTTTCGGAATCCGTCCTGCAAGAAATGCATGGCGGCCCGCTGCACAAGCAGATCGCATTGCAAAAGCCATTGTCAGTGGATCATTTGCATGTGCTATTGCTGTGTTCAGAAGAACACCATCCACTCCAAGTTCCATAGCAACAGCAACGTCGCTCGCAGTACCGACACCGGCATCTACTATCACTGGATACTCGGGGTCACCGTCTTTGAGGTATTCAAGACAAATGCGTAGGCTGTTCGCATTGAGAATTCCTTGCCCTGATCCGATAGGGCTTCCTGCTGGCATCACACTAGCTGCGCCTAAGTCTTTGAGCCGTTTGGCAACAATTGGATCGTCACTACTGTAAACAAGTACAGAAAAACCATCATCTACAAGACGTTGTGTTGCTTCAATGGTACCAACAGGATCTGGCAGAAGAGTTTTCTGGTCACCAAGAACCTCCAATTTGACCCACTCACTTCCCTTGTTTCCAAGATCACGAAGAAGTTCACGACCAAGCCGAGCAACACGAACAGCATCATCGGCCGAGAAACAACCTGCAGTATTTGGCAGTAGCGTGTAGCGAGTAAGGTCAAGATGCTCGAGAATATTCTCTCCAGCAGTATTGAGGAGACGATCACGTCGTACTGCTACGGTCACACAGTCCGTACCGCTTGCATCAAGACATTCCGCCATCTCTGCATAACTTGCATACTTGCCTGTCCCTACTACAAGACGGCTAGCAAGTTCGAAACTCCCGATTTTGAGCGTTGTTTGCAATTCCTGCGATGGTGTCCTGTCGACTGCTATCTTTGCCATGCGGTTTTCAGTTCTCCTGGATAGGATGGATTCGTATGTTGTTTAACCGCCCCCAACGAGCGTAACAACCTCTACACGGTCATGTTCCTGAAGAACTCGATCTAAAAGAAGTGCTCGTGGCACTACTTCTTTATTTAATTCAACAGCAACAGGGCGACCTTCAAAACCTAATAACAAGAGAAGATCATGCGCAGTGTGACCATGAGAAACCTGTTTTTCTTGCCCATTCACAAAAACGGTTATCTGACTTTCTCGTTGAGTCTCATCACTACTCATCATTAATTTTCACCTCCACGGGGTTGAGCAACATCAAGAAGAATCAGCGGCGACGCGACCCCACCTACTACCCCGCGTTGATTACTGAACGGAATACCATACGCTGCAGTAGCTCCAGAAGCACAATCGGTGACATAGAGCACAGCTGGCGCCAGCGGCGTCCGACTACGCCGCATTTCAACCTGTCCCGCCACAAGTAAAAACTTCGGGTTTTTTACTTGCCCAGGCTGGAAACCTAGGTCATTCAAAACATTGTGGCGAAAACTAGCACCAAATGTCGACGTCGCAGGATTTATAACTCCTCCGGAAAGATCACCTGTCAAAAAATCAAGAATAAAAAAACCTTCTGAATTGGTAGTGAGAGGAACTGTGCAGGCGGCGAATGACTCATCTGCTTGTGAAGTCATGGCGTGTACCACAGGGAACTGCTTTAGCGGTTTATCCCAGCCGCCAGAGATATAAGCGGCCACATAGCCACCACAAAAAATAATGAATCCAGCCAGAAGGCAAAGGATTTGTGATTGTCCGAATGTTTTGATCTTCTCTTGCATGGTGATACTTCAAACTATGGAGACTACATTCCAACCTCATCGAAGGCTGGCTGGCGAAAGCTGCGAACTCTATTATGGTATTCGTTCTGTGTGTTCACTGCCTGCTTTTTTTACTATCTTTTTCTAAAGCCTCTCTTAAGCTTTTTTTAGATTCCAAATTTTGTACTTCTTGCTCAACAAGCAGCCGGAATTTCCCAATGGAGTGTCTGCCGTCTGTAAATTGCTGACTCAATACAAAAGCCAGGACTGATCCTTCTTTGATAACTGGTGCTCCTTTAATTGTAAACACAGCAGAATGCGACTTGCCAATCGCTCCCGCTATACCCCAACCCGTGTTCTGTTTTCCATCAATCGCACTGGCCACAGGCCATGCCGCCTGAGAGTAGTCGGCAGTTACAGCATTGAAAACAACTGGCGTTTCTTTGTTTTGTGCAGCAGTGGGTAAAATCCCTACGCTGAACTCGCTCAACACAAAATTCCCATTAGCCGCTCTACCAGGCCCCCGCAATGGGAGGGTCTCGTCTGGGAGTACCTCAATCCTGATTGCTGTTACTGGTGGTCCATCTGGAACCGTTGCTGTAAGGCGGTATGTGTCTTTTCCATTTTTCCCAGAAACGAGAACCGTGCCGTCGCCCGAAATAACTCCCGTGGCCCCTGCTTCGCTTTTGAATGCTGTTGGCACAAGCGGCTTTCCCGCTGGCTTGGCAACTGGCTTTGAGTCAGCTTGAGAAAGAGGCAATAGTTTCGCCACAGGAGTAACAATTATCTTGCCACCACGATGAGTACCCACAAAAATTGATTGATCATCTGGAGCAAACATGACACACCACACACTGGCAGCCTGGTGGCTTGGACCTTCTTGCTCTCGCTTGTTCTGAACATCCCAGAGTTTAATCACACCATCGAGGCTCGCTGTCACCAACCGCCCTCCATTCCTATTAAATGCGGCACTTGTTACCCAATCTTTATGCCCAGCGAGCATTCCTGTCTGCTTGAAATTATCTGCAGACCAGATTCGAATAGTTTTATCAGCACCCGTGGATACAAACTCGGAACGTGTTGGTGAATATGCAATTGACCAGATTGTATCTTCGTGGCCAGTGAGACTTTTTATCTCCTTTCCATCAAGTGCATTCCAAATTTTCACAAGATTATCTCCACCTCCTGTCACGAAGGTTTTTCCATCTGATGAAAAAGTAATTGCCGTCACTGGCCCTTTGTGAGCGACTACAGTCGTCACAGCTTTACCGCTAGATGTACTCCAGACAATAACGTTTCCATCTTCTCCTGCTGTTACTAATTGTGACCCATCAGGAGAAAACGCGAGGGATCGAACCCACCCTTTATGCTGATTCAAATCTGCTTTGAGTTTCCGGCTTTGCATATCCCATAATTTCACCATCCCGTCATAACCAGCTGTTGCTACTAGTTTTCCATCGGAAGAAGCATCGACTGCCCATACGGCCGTTGCATGCCCCGAAAGATTCCCAACACGACTTCCGTCGGCCTTCCACACAACAACATCACCCGGGCGATAGAGAAGACTTTCCCCTCCGGCAGTTACCAGAAATGCCCCATCGTCTGTGTAATCAGATGAGATAATCCATCGACCAAAAGAGGATATAGTGTCGTCTTCATCATTGCTTTTTGTATCATCAGCCAAAGTTAGTGATGGAAAAAAAAGCAGAATCCCGAGGATTGCAACAATGACCCAATAGAGACGGCGTTGTCGACAATAAAAATTTTGCATACACCACTCTCTTATGCATTTACAGTCAGAAGTTCAAATGAACCGCGCACTACCTGTTTAGTATAGTTTCATCCGGCACTGCATTTCCAATGAACCATGAATTCATCCGAAGTTATCACTCCCAATGACAATGATGATGAGCGACGGCAACGCCTATCCTGAGCTGCTTAAGCTCACTGCACCTAATGCCTACAATCCGATGCGTTCAGAAAAACCTTAGGACTTCAACTCCTCAATTCTAACGAATCACCGCTAGTCAGACATTCAGGAGATGCCTTACAGCAAGCCCGGCGGCATCAACTTTATTCTGCCCAACAGCAACAACTCGCCGGGCTGATGAGTTCTGGTGGGGAGAATAAAATATCCCAAGACAATCGTATTCATGACTTGATTAAGGCACGAGACATCGAATGCCTTTGTGATTCTACTGAGGGTTACCCAAGAAATTGTTTGCATGAAATTTTATCAAGACGTCTCCTTGCTTCTCATACAGCCGCTTTGCACTGTGAGGAACATCTTCAACGATTAGTTGCTCAAATGTGACACCAAGCTGCTTAAGGAATTTCATGTATGCCAAATTATTTTCATAGTTAAAACCTTTTTTTCCCACATGAATGAGAATACGAAGCGGATATTTCTTCTGCTTCTCACTGGTGGCATATACACGAGCTGTGTCATACGCGTTATAGCCATCTGCAAATACAACGCGATCACTTTCGTGGCCATCATTTTCACTAATTTTTTTCTCGGTTGCAAAACCACTACCGCCGGGAGCGGCTGAACAAAATAGTTCTGGATGTCGAAACATGATCCTTGTCGTGCCTCGTCCGCCCTGGCTAAAGCCTTCTATACCCCTGCCTTCTCGTGACGCAATCGTTCTATATGTTGCATCAACATGGGGAATAAGTTCATTAATAAAAACCGATTCGCCCTGCCCGTTTGGTATTTGTGGGTAATCGTAATGGCTCATAGGGCCACCATTGATAAAGACGTAGATCATCGGTGAGATTCGCTTCGACCGGATTGCTTCATCGATCAATGCTGAAAGTCCTACCGACTTAAGTTCACTACCTGGACGTCCACCATGGAGGTAATAGACAACTGGATACCGTTTCTTAGAGTTTTTTGCGGACGCATAGCCAGGGGGCAAATAGATGCAATACCCAACATCAGTCCCCATTGACTCGCTACGTAAGGTTTCATGGTCAATAGGCAAGTTCTCGTACACTTTTGATGGCTTGTTGACCCAGCTGAAAACCTCTCTCGTTTTGTTGTTTTTTTTCTTTCCCTGTGCCTGCACTTCCTGACTACCAATGAGGCTCAATGAAAGCAGCAGTAATACCATTCCCGTTCGTAAAATCATTCCTGACTCCATGATGCGTTGACTGTTGTGGGAAGCAATCGTTCGAAAGAAAAACATTCTATATTCACGGTCTGAGATATGTCACATCGACTGGGTCCTGCAACTCACTCTGAAGGGCAATAAAATGATCAAATAATTTCATAATTTGATCAGCATGTTCAGGACGGCCAGCGAGATCGATTGTTTCATGAGGATCATCCTGCACATGATACAGACGAATCACTTGTGCATCAGGATACATAATCAGCTTCCACCCGTCGTGAGTAATGGATCGCTGGAGCTTGAGATAGCTTCCGTATATTGATTCGTAAGGTTTTTTACGTGCAGTCGATGTTGTACTCGTCAAACGAGGAAGCAGACTTTTGAAAAAGACATGCTCCGGAGGCTTTACGCCAGCAAGCTCTAACGTTGTTGGCATTACATCCTGAAGATACATCGGGGTTGGGTCAGTGATACCCGCAGAAACACCTGGCCCTACAACAACAAATGGCACTCGAATCGAATGATCATACTGATTTTGTTTACCAACGAGACCGTGATGGCCAACGGAAAGACCATGATCTGCCGTAAAGAAAATCCATGTGTTATCAGCTTTCCCTGACGCATCAAGTGCTTTCAGAACCCGACCAATCTGGTCATCAAGATGACTTATAATTGCATAATATTCACGGCGATGAACCGCAACGGCCTGCTTTGTCCTCGGAAATGGCGCAAGCCTTTCGTCACGCAAACTCTTTCCTGATCCTATTTGCTCAGCATAGGGATACTCAGACAGAAATGGTTTTGGGGTTGAAATCCGTTCAACCGGATAACGATCCAGGTATTCCTGGGGTGATTGCCGCGGATCATGTGGAGCATTAAATGCGATGTAAAAAAATGATGGATTGTTTTCGTGATTCGCTTCTCCGAGAAAATCAATTGCGTCGTCTGCCGTAACTTCACTCCAGTGTCGCCCGCCTTCCCAGAATCCACCAAGACTTGTATCTGTTGGACTCCATGAATCCTTCCCTTTAGAGGGTGGCCTGTTATATGCACTCGCGACACTTTTGGGCATACCAGGCCTGACATGTCTTACTACATCAAAGCACTTTTCAGCATCCGTTCTGATGTGCCATTTACCCGTCATGTACGTACGGTAGCCAGCCTGACCAAGAAGTTGGGGCCAGAGTACCCCGGCCTGCCGTTCTTTGTCAGTTGTCTGATAGATACTCTCTGCATCCCAGACGCTTCGGCCCG
>PKCL01000189.1 GCA_002862165.1 Planctomycetaceae bacterium | reverse complement strand
CTGCTACAGGATCACCGGCATCAATGAGTTCGAGGAACTTTGTTCCTTTTACAACACGTCCCTTTTCAACATCGAGGCATGGAATAATTCGTTTTGCCAACATTTTAGCGCGCCTGCAATTCAAGATGTCTCATGGATTCGGTCAGTTTCCGGGCTCGACGCTGTTGCGTAACGCTTTTTTGGAATCCGTCCTGCAAGAAATGCATGACGACCCGCTGCACAAGCAGATCGCATTGCAAAAGCCATTGTCAATGGATCATTTGCATGTGCAATTGCTGTGTTCAGAAGAACACCATCCACTCCAAGTTCCATAGCGACAGCAACGTCGCTCGCAGTGCCGACACCGGCATCTACTATCACTGGATACTCGGGGTCCCTGTCTTTGAGGTATTCAAGACAAATGCGTAGGCTGTTCGCATTGAGAATTCCTTGCCCTGATCCGATAGGGCTTCCTGCTGGCATCACACTAGCTGCACCCAAGTCTTTGAGCCGTTTGGCAACAATTGGATCGTCGCTACTGTAAACAAGTACAGAAAAACCATCATCTACAAGACGTTGTGTTGCTTCAATGGTACCAACAGGATCTGGCAGAAGAGTTTTCTGGTCACCAAGAACCTCCAATTTGACCCACTCACTCCCCTTGTTTCCAAGATCACGAAGAAGTTCACGACCAAGCCGAGCAACACGAACAGCATCATCGGCGGAGAAACAACCTGCAGTATTTGGCAGTAGCGTGTAGCGAGTAAGGTCAAGATGGTCAAGAATATTCTCTCCAGCAGTATTGAGAAGACGATCACGTCGTACTGCTACGGTCACACAGTCCGTACCACTTGCATCAAGACATTCCGCCATCTCTGCATAACTTGCATACTTGCCTGTCCCTACTACAAGACGGCTAGCAAGTTCGAAACTCCCGATTTTGAGTGTCGTTTGCAATTCCTGCGATGGTGTCCTGTCGACTGCTATCTTTGCCATGCGGTTTTAAGTTCTCCTCGATAGGATGGATTCGTATGTTGTTTAACCGCCCCCAACGAGCGTAACAACCTCTACACGGTCATGTTCCTGAAGGACTCGGTCTAAAAGAAGTGCTCGTGGCACTACTTCTTTATTTAATTCAACAGCAACAGGGCGACCTTCAAAACCTAATAACAAGAGAAGATCATGCGCAGTGTGACCATGAGCAACCTGTTTTTCTTGGCCATTCACAAAAATGGTTATCTGACTTTCTGGTTGAGTCTCATCACTACTCATCATTAATTTTCACCTCCACGAGGTTGAGCAACATCAAGAAGAATCAACGGCGACGCGACCCCACCTACTGCCCCGCGTTGATTACTGAACGGAATACCATACGCTGCGGTAGCTCCAGAAGCACAATCGGTTACATAAAGCACAGCTGGCGCCAGCGGCGTCCGACTACGCCGCATTTCAATCTGTCCCGCCACAAGTAAAAACTTTGGGTTTTTTACTTGTCCAGGCTGGAAACCTAGATCATTCAAAACATTGTGTCGAAAACTAGCACCAAATGTAGACGTGGCAGGATTTATAATTCCTCCGGAAAGATCACCTGTCAAAAAATCAAGAATAAAAAAACCTTCTGAACCGGTAGTGAGAGGAACTGTGCAGGCGGCGAATGACTCATCTGCTTGTGAAGTCATGGCGTGTACCACAGGGAACTGCTTTAGCGATTTATCCCAGCCGGCAGAAATATAAGCGGCTACATAGCCACCAAAAAAAATAATAAATCCAGCCAGAAGGCGAAGGATTTGTGATTGTCCGAATGTTTTGATCTTCTCTTGCATGGTGATACTTCAAACTATGGAGACTACATTCCAACCTCATCGAAGGCTGGCTGACGAAATATACGAACTCTATTATGGTATTCGTTCTGTATGTTCACTGCCTGCTTTTTTTACTATCTTTTCCCAAAGCCTCTCTTAAGCTTTTTTCAGATTCCAAATTTTGTACTTCTTGCTCAACAAGCAGCCGGAATTTCCCAATGGAGTGACTGCCATCTGTAAATTGCTGACTCAAAACAAAAGCCAGGACTGATCCTTCTTTGATAACTGGTGCTCCTTCAATTGTAAACACAGCAGAATGCGACTTGCCAATCGCTCCCGCTATACCCCAACCCGTGTTCTGCTCTCCATCAATCGCACTGGCCACAGGCCATCCCGCCTGAGAGTAGTCGGCAGTTACAGTATTGAAAGCAACTGGCGTTTCTTTTTTTTGTGCAGCAGTAGGTAAAATCTTCACACTGAATTCACTCAACACAAAATTCCCATTAGCCGCCCTACCAGGCCCCCGAGATGGGAGGGTCTCGTCTGGGAGTACCTCAATCCTGATTGCTGTTACCGGTGGTCCATCTGGAACTGTTGCTGTAAGTCGGTATATGTCTTTCCCATTTTTCCCAGAAATGAGAACTGTGCCGTCGCCCGAAATAACTCCGGTGGCCCCTGCTTCGCTTTTGAATACTGTTGGCACAAGCGGCTTTCCCGCTAGCTTGGCAACTGGCTTTGAGTCAGCTTGAGAAAGAGGCAATAGTTTCGCCACAGGCGTAGCAATTATCTTGCCACCACGATGGGTACCCACAAAAATTGATTGATCATCTGGAGCAAACGTGACACACCACACACTGGCAGACTGGTGGCTTGGACCTTCTTGCTCTTGCCTTTTCTGAACATCCCAGAGTTTAATCACACCATCGAGGCTCGCTGTCACCAACCGCCCTCCGTCACTATTAAATGCAGCACTTGTTACCCAATCTTTATGCCCAGTGAGCATTCCTGTCTGCTTGAAATTATCTGCAGACCAGACTCGAATAGTTTTATCAGCACCCGTTGATACAAACTCGGAACGTGTTGGTGAGTATGCAATTGACCAGATTGTGTCTTCGTGGCCAGTGAGACTTTTTATCTCCTTTCCATCAAGTGCATTCCAAATTTTCACAAGATTATCTCTACCTCCTGTCACAAAGGTTTTTCCATCTGATGAAAAAGTAATTGCCGTCACTGGCCCTTTGTGAGCAACTACAGTCGTCACAGCTGTACCACTAGATGTGCTCCATACAATAACGTTTCCATCTTCTCCTGCTGTTACTAATTGTGACCCATCAGGAGAAAACGCGAGGGACCGAACCCATCCTTTATGCTGATTCAAATCTGCTTTCAGTTCCCCGCTTTGCATATCCCACAATTTCACCATCCCGTCATAACCAGCTGTTGCTACTAGTTTTCCATCGGAAGAAGCATCGACTGCCCATACAGCCGTTGCATGTCCTGAAAGAGTTACGGCACGACTACCGTCGGCCTTCCACACAACAACGTCACCCGGGCGATAGAGAAGGCTCTCCCCTCCGACGGTTACCAGAAATGCCCCGTCGTCTGTGTAGTCAGATGAGATGATCCATCGACCAAAAGAGGATATGGTGTCGCCCTTATCATTGCTTTTTGAATTATCAGCTGAAGTTAGTGATGGGAAAAAAAGCAGAATCCCGAGGGTCGCAGCAATAGCCCAATAGAGACGGCGTTGTCGACAATAGAAATTTCGCATACACCACTCTCTTATACATTTACAGTCAGAAGTTCAAATGAACCTCGCTCTATCCATTCAGTATAGTTTCATACGGCACTGCATTTCCAATGAACCATGAATTCATCCGAATTTATCACTCCCAATGACAACGATGATGACCGACGACAGCACCTATCCCGAGTGGCTTAACCTCACAGCACCTGGTGCCTACAATCCGCTGCGTTCAAAAAAAACTAGAGACTTCAGCTCCTCGATTCTGACGAATCACTGTTAGGCAGACTTTGGGGAGATACCTTACAGCAATCGCGGCGGCATCAACTTTATTCTGCCCAACAGCAACAACTCGCCGAGCTGATGAGTTCTGGTAGGGAGAATAAAATATCCCAAGACAATCGTATTCATAACTTGATTGAGGCACGAGACAACGAATACCTTTGTGATTCTACTGAGGGTCGCCCAAGAAATTGCGAGCATGAAATTTCATCAAGATGTCTCCTTGCTTCTCATACAGCTGTTTTGCACTGTGAGGAACATCTTCAACGATCAGCTGCTCAAATGTGACACCAAGCTGCTTAAGGAATTTCATATAGGCCAAATTATTTTCGTAGTTAAAGCCTTTTGTTCCCACATGAATGAGAATACGAAGCGGATATTTCTTCTGCTTCTCACTGGTGACATATACGCGAGCCGTGTCATACACGTTATAGCCCTCTGCAAATACGACATGGTCACTTTCTTTTCCATTATTTTCACTAATTTTTTTCTCGGTTGCAAAACCACTACCGCCGGGAGCAGCTGAACAAAACAGCTCTGGATGGCGAAACATGATCCTTGTCGTACCTCGTCCGCCCTGGCTAAAGCCCTCTATACCCCTGCCTTCTCGTGACGCAATCGTTCTATATGTTGCATCAACATGGGGAACGAGTTCCTTAATAAAAACCGATTCGCCCTGCCCATTTGGTATTTGTGGATAATCGTAATGGCTCATGGGCCCACCATTGATAAACACATAGATCATCGGTGAGATTCGCTTCGACCGGATTGCCTCATCGATCAATGCTGAAAGTCCTACCGACTTAAGTTCACTGCCAGGACGTCCACCATGGAGGTAATAGACGACTGGATACCGTTTCTCAATGTTTTTTGTGGACGCATAGCCAGGGGGCAAATAGATGCAATACCCAACATCAGTCCCCATTGACTCACTACGGAAGGTTTCATGGTCAATAGGCAGGTTTTTGTACGCTTTGGTTGGCTTGTTGACCCAGCTGAAAACCTCTCTCGTTTTATTGTTTTTTTTCTTTCCCTGTGCCTGCACTTCCTGACTACCAATAAAGCTCAATGAAACCAGCAGTACCACTATTCCTGTTCGTAAAATCATTCCTGACTCCATAATACGTTGACTGTTGTGGGAAGCAATCATTCGAAAAATACTTCATTCCATATTCACGGCCTGAGATATGTCACATCAACTGGGTCCTGCAACTCACGCTGAAGGACAATAAACTGATCAAATAATTTCATAATCTGATCAGCGTGTTCAGGACGGTTCGCGAGATCGATTGTTTCATGAGGATCATCCTGAACATGATACAGACGAATCACTTGTGCATTGGGATACATGATCAACTTCCACCCGTTGTGCGTAATGGACCGCTGGAGTTTGAGATAGCTTCCGTAGATTGATTTGTATGGTTTTTTACGTGCCGTCGATGTTGTGCGCGTCAAACGGGGAAGCAGACTTTTGAAGAAGACATGCTCCGGAGGCTTTACACCAGCAAGCTCTAACGTTGTTGGCATTACATCCTGAAGATATATCGGGGTCGGGTCAGTGACACCTGCGGAAACACCCGGCCCTACAACAACGAATGGCACTCGAATCGAATGATCATACTGATTTTGTTTACCAACGAGACCGTGATGGCCAACGGAAAGACCATGATCAGCCGTAAAGAAAATCCATGTGTCATCAGCGTTCCCTGACGCTTCAAGTGCTTTCAGAACCCGACCAATCTGGTCATCAAGATGACTTATAATTGCATAATATTCACGACGATGAACCGCAACGGCCTGCTTTGTTCTCGGAAATGGGGCAAGCCTCTCGTCGCGCAAATTCTTTCCTGCTCCTATTTGCTCAGCATATGGATACTCCGACAGAAATGGTTTTGGGGTTGAAATCCGTTCAACCGGATAACGATCCAGGTACTCCTGAGGTGATTGCCGCGGATCATGTGGAGCATTAAATGCGATGTAGAAAAACGATGGCTTGTTTTCATGCTTCGCTTCTCCGATAAAATTAATTGCGTCGTCTGCTGTAACTTCACTCCAGTGTCGCCCGCCTTCCCAGAATCCACCAAGACTCATATCTGTTGGACTCCATGGATCCTTCCCATTAGAAGGTGGCCTGTTATATGCACTCGCGACACTTTTGGGCATACCGGGCCTGACATGCCTTGCTACATCAAAGCACTTTTCAGCATCCGTTCTGATATGCCATTTACCCGTCATGTACGTACGGTAGCCAGCCTGACCAAGAAGTTGGGGCCAGAGTACCCCGGCCTGCCGTTCTTTGTCAGTTGTCTGATAGATACTCTCTGCATCCCAGACGCTTCGGCCCG
>PKCL01000428.1 GCA_002862165.1 Planctomycetaceae bacterium | reverse complement strand
CAACTGCTCTTGGTGGGCACGGCGTTCCTCTTGACCACGGAGCTGTTGCCGTTTTGTATCTCTCCGGTGTTGTCTCTTTTGAAGAGTATCAGCAAGTGACGGCTCCGGGTCTGGATCGAATGGTGACAAAGAAGATTGGACGAGAGTTTAGCTCACTGTTGCATCAATTTGGGGCCGACTTGCTTTCGTCATTACACGGAGTAAAGGCTAAGAAGATTCTTGCTGAGATTTCTACAGACACGAAAGATAGAATGCCGAAGCGTGGCGAGAAATTGCCTGATCTACTTGTCTCAGCTGTATCTGCATCAAGTGATGGAGACATGTCGGAGCAATTTCGTCCGGCTGGTCCTCAGGCAGCACCGCGGCCTGCAGGTAAGACGCCACAGCCTCCACCTGGTTCTGGGCCTAAAAGAGATGCAGATGGTACGCCAATAGGCACTCGCTCTGGACCGAAGCCGTTTGTTGTCAAGCCGAACAAGGCTCGTTCAATCACGATCAAGCCGGAACTCGCTGCTCAAAGAGAGGCAGCGGAACGAGAAGCGCTGAAAGCCAAGTCGGAGGCGAAAAAGGTGCGTAAAGATGATAACAAGCAGGCAGGCAAAAAAAGTGTAATGGCCGGAAAATCCAAAAAGCAGGCCGCTGACCATACTCGTAAGCTCGCGAAAAAGAAGCCACGTTAATAGTAGTGAAAAGAAAATTTTTTACGTTCTCGGTGTAGTTTTGTGGGGAATGCTATCGGGAGAAAAATAAAAGGAGTTGCGTCACCGTGGCAGGGCATTCTCATTGGGCAAATATTGCAAGAAAAAAATCGCTTATCGATGCGAAGCGAGGTAAGCTTTGGAGCAAATTAGCGAAAGCTATTATTGTTGCTGCGAAACTCGGTGGATCAGACCCTGACGCTAATCTTCGACTACGCTACGCCATTGATGCAGCAAAAGCGGTGAGTATGCCGAAAGATAATATTCAGCGTGCCATCAAAACTGGCTGCGGAGAGCTCAAAGGAGGAAACCTCGAAGAGTCTGTATATGAGGGCTATGCTGCTGGCGGGGTAGCTGTTTTGTGCGAAATTTTGACAGATAACCGTAATCGAACAGCACCAGAGATCCGCAAGATATTTGAACTTTGTGATGGCAAGTTGGGCGCAACGGGATGCGTTGCGTATCTGTTTACAAGGAAGGGGCTGGTAAGAGTTTCCAATGATTCATGCAACGAAGACAATTTATTCGAAGTGGCAATAGAAGCCGGTGCTGATGACGTTCAAGCGGCGGATAATAGTTGGGAAGTTACATGTGACCCTCAGATGATGAGTAATGTCGTGTCAGCAATTAGAGACGCTGATATCTCGGTCGACTCGAGTGAAATTATTCGTGTTCCTGCAACAACCGTTCAAATTGAAGATGTTGCAGTTGCACGTAAGGTGCTCTATCTCATGGAGCGTCTTGATGACCATGATGATGTCCAGAGCGTTTCAGCAAACTTCAGCATTCCCGATGAAGCAATTGGTCAGCTTGAATGAGCATTCATGAAGGGGAATCAAGAAATTTGTGGCTACTCTGTAGTCGTCGCCGCAGTATTTTCAGTATGGTCGACAGACGGCCAGTAGTCATCGAATTCAAACTCTGGGCTGTTGTCTAAGTCGTGGCATTCAAGACAGTTGGCAATGACCTGCTGTTTGCTTTCAGGAGTGTCGATTGACATGGTGAGTTCTCCTCGCAGTCGATCTCGCTCAGTAACGCTTGCACGAACATCACCTCGTTCGACAGCTGCATGGGCGGCGGCAGGCCCATGGCAATTTTCACAACCATTATGTGCAAGATGTGGGGTCTTTTGCATACTCAGAAAACCACCTTCAAAGGGTTCAAATCTCTGAGGCGACCAGCCAACAACGTGACAGGAAAGACATTCCGGATCACCATCTCGCCGTGGCTCCTGATCCTCCAAGGTCGTCAGTGCGTACGAATGTGAGGAGTCCTCCCAAACCTCATAAGCATACGTATGACAGTCATTGCAAGCATCACTTCCCGCAAATCGACGACCGGTTTGATGTCGTATCGGTGATAGGCCAAGACCCGTGAGCCCTAGTGATTCGAGTTGCCGCTGGTAGGTGGCAAGGAGATCAATCATATCTTCAGCTTCACCCCAGCGAGCATCAAGCGGCACACGCTGGCTCTTTATTGGAGAATCTGGTGTATCGAAAAAACCAATCGTTACAGCAAACATGCCTTTATGGCCAAGCTCAACAAGTCGTGCACCATTTTCGAGCACAGGCAGGCTCGCCGGTGGTTCATCAGCACCTCCAGATGTGACGATAACATCGAACTGTGGAAAAGATTTTGCTAATTCACGTGCTTCTTCAGGATTACCCCAAGAAAGTAATACATAGTGATCACAAAGGCCTGGCTGCATCAATTCGACAACGTCTTGAAGGGCCGCCTCTGCGGTGGTGACTTCGATCGCTGCATTTCGAAGGTTTGCTGATTTACTGTCCGCAAGCACTGAGGTGATGCCAATACGAAGGCCACCAATCTCAACAACACGAAAACGCGGAGTAATGTTGGCATCAAGTCCTAGAAGGCCAACGTTTGCACTGAGGAAAGGAGTCGGCTCGTTTCCAACAGGCGCAACTGCTGCAACAAGTTCTTCTGCGGGAAGACGCAAGTCGGCGGGGCCAAATCCGATTCCACTGTATCCCATTTGCCGCAAACCATCTGCAATAGACTGATATTTAACTTCTGCCTGACGGCCAAATCTTTTTACGAGGCCACCAAGATCCACCGCAACAACTGGCCATCCTGCTGACTTCAGCGAAGTTAAGAAATTCTGCCGCCTGCTAAGCCCGCCCTTCTGATTCTCTTTTCCCGTGCAGCCACATGGTTCAATATAACCGTCCAGTTCACCAGTGATTACAAGGACTGCTTGTGGAGTAGACCAATTCGTGAAGATACTTCCGTTTCTCTGACGAAATTCTTCTTCAATTTCATCTGTAATGCCACTTCCTCTATCTGGCAAAGCAGCAAAAATTTTTAACGAGGGCATGCCCCCTGCTCCGAGCAAAAGAAGGAAGCCGCAAGAAAGTAGAATTGGGATGCGCTGGTGCATGTTTTGGAAATAGTGATGTCTTAATGAATACGGACTAACGGAGATTGCAGGGTGTTTGTAGATGAACACAACAAGGCCTTTCTGCCACTTATTATCGACTGCATCCAAGCAAATCGTTTACTATTCAGCAATGGCAACGCACACTGGAATTCTCAAAGTGGGTGTATTGGGGTGGTTCGTTTCCAAAAGGATAAACCCCTTCTCTGCCGTTTCCGTGCATAAGTTGTTTGACGGACGGGCGTTAGGAGGAATTTGAATTTCGATGCCGATCCGCACAAGGCCTCCCCCCCCTATTTGGGTAGCAGGGGTGATATTTACATCGAGGCTCGATGGAAGAACGTCCACAACACGCGGCGATACTTTATTTCGGAATTCACCTTTGGCAGTGAGGTAAATAGTTGTGTTCAAGCCTGTTTTCCGGGAAATAGTTCCGAGCCGCAGTGCGTTGAAGCGACGATCCCATTTGCTGCCAACGAGCATGAGGTCACCACTCACGGTGCCTCGGAGTGGGATCGTGGCTGTAATCTCTTCTTCACCAAGAAAAAAAGATGTTTCAATCAAAGTTTGGATTTTTCCTAAAGGCAGTCCCTGAGAAAGATCAATAGATAAACTCAGCCCCCCTCTCGCTTCAGGCTCTTCATTGATTTCGTCTTGTGTCAATGCTCGATTTGTCACGAAAATTTTATCACTGAGCGAATCATCGACTACTTGACACGTTACACGACGAGGAATTTTGTCGGTGAAAGTGTAAATTCTACCCTGAGCCTGCGAGTCTGAATTCGTAGAAATATCAGAAATGAAAATTGCATCGGGTACTGCTTTCCATGTTGGAATCACAGTACCTTCAATTGAGAAAGCAATTTCTGGACGGCGTGGGTCATTTGTAAGTATTGTTGCTCGTTGTCGAAAAGGGCCGCTTTGTCCTTTACCTTTCCATTCGATTCGCACAATTATTTCATCACTAGGTGCAACAGTTCTACTGTTTTTTTCCTCGCCCTCTCCCTCAAAGTCACTCACAGTGCATGTGCAGCTCGTTGATCCTTTTGTGATGAGGAGAGGAGCGGCCCCAGTGTTACGAATCAGGAAAGCGTGGCTTCCTGTCCCACCGAGGCTCACCTGGCCAAAACTGTGAGTAGTTTCTGGAGTTTCTGCTGTCGGTTGTGGGCTAGATATGTCAATGGATGATGTTGTGAATGAACCGTTTCGTAGTGGAGTCGTCGTTGCCCTGAGGAGCGTTGTACCAGAGCCAGTTAAGCCACCGAGGAGTGCGGCAATTGTTGCAACAACGAACGCGTTAGGGAGTCTAATTTTCATTTGAATCAACAGCCTGAACGGGAACGTACTAAGTTATGGTATTCCACCATACATATTGTAGATCCAAGTGGCTCGCGTAAGTCAAAAATTAGTATGAACGGCTTATAACGCTTCTACGGCTTACGGTTTTCCCTGTGAAAAGACATTTCCCCGGCTCCTCGTCCCATTCCATTGGCGTACAACGAACAGTCACCTTGAGCGGATCGAGTGCTTTTGCAACAGCAGGATCATCAGCAACATGAACGTATGCAAATCCAGGTATGTCTTGCTGTGAAGCGTCAAAAAACGCTGGGATTTCATCTTTGCTATCAATTTTTGATGAATGGCTTTCTCGAAAGGCAACTGCTTTTTTGAGTAAATTTGACTGAATTGACTCGAGGAGTTCTGCTGCCGAATTCGGGAATTCTTCCAGCGATATAGCATGCTTTTGTTTCGGCGGTTCATCCCGACGAGCAATACTTACTGTTCCATTTGCTATATCACGAGGGCCAATTTCAACTCGGACAGGAACTCCTTGCTTGATATGTTGCCAAGCTTTATCACCGCCTCGCATGTCACGGTCATCGATTTGAACTCGAATTTTTTCATCTCGCCACTGGTTTTCTTCTATGAGATCTTTCATTTCTTGGCAGCAGTTCATGACAGCAGTTTTGTCTTCATCCGTACGATATATCGGAAGAAGAACAATTTGTTCTGGTGCTATCCGAGGAGGGAGGACGAGTCCATCGTCATCGGCATGAGTCATGATGAGCCCTCCGATCAGGCGAGTTGAAACGCCCCAAGAAGTAGTCCAGCAATATTCCTCCTTGCTTGTTTTATCTGTGAAAGAAATATTCTGTGCTTTCGCAAAATTCTGGCCAAGAAAATGTGATGTCCCAGCCTGCAAAGCCTTCCCGTCCTGCATCATGGCTTCAATGGAATATGTTTCAACCGCTCCGGGAAATCGCTCGCTCTCGGGCTTCGGGCCTTTCCAGACGGGGATGGCCAGATCGCGTTCTGCAAACATTGCGTATATATCAAGCATTTGTAATGTTTCCTGCAAAGCCTCTGCTTCCGTTGCATGAGCAGTATGCCCCTCTTGCCAAAGAAATTCAGCAGTGCGTAGAAATACTCGTGGACGCATCTCCCATCGAACGACATTTGCCCATTGATTAATGAGAATCGGTAAGTCTCGCCATGACTGAACCCATTTTGCGTACATGGCTCCAATAATCGTTTCACTTGTTGGACGAACAACAAGCGGCTCTTCGAGTTTGCCTTTCGGGACCAATCGGCCGTCAGCATCAAGTTCGAGCCGATGATGTGTGACGACAGCACACTCTTTGGCAAAGCCCTCAACATGCTTTGCCTCCTGCTCTAAATACGACAGCGGAATGAATAATGGAAAATATGCGTTTTTATGTCCTGTTGCCTTGAACATGCCGTCGAGAATCGCCTGCATTCGCTCCCAGAGAGCAAAGCCATGTGGCTTGATAACCATGCACCCCCGGACAGGAGATGACTCAGCGAGGTCCGCTGCTCGTACGACCTGCTGGTACCACTCTGGATAATCTTCTTTACGGGTGGGTGAAATTCCGTGTTTAGGCATGGATCATGTTTTCTGAAGATGAGGGTGTTAGCACTCTTTAGGGAATGAAGCTTTTCGTCTGGTGGCTATTGTAGCGAGTCGATTGGCGGTTGAGATAGTTTGGTAATAGACTTCAGGCTTTAATACCTGAAGCACCAGATACGCATCAGTTTTTCACTCCC
>PKCL01000006.1 GCA_002862165.1 Planctomycetaceae bacterium | reverse complement strand
GAGCATGATTTTATGCCGCTGGAAGCTGTAGTGAATGGATGGCTGGAATTAGCACATGAACCGGTGGCAGAGTGGGGAGGATTTCGACGGGCTGCCTGATCGGATTTTTGATGCTTTATGCATTAGGGAGGTCTGAGTAGACGGCGAGAGCCTTGGCGCGGCACAATAGGATCAGGCTCACAACATTTTGTTGGATACATGTGAGCAAAAATTTTTTCAACATAACAAGAGACTTATGACAGATCCGTCGATATCGTCGCCCGCGGGCAGTCCTTTTGATGATCTTCCCGTCACTGTGCAATTGTCTGAGCCGCTTGCCAAGCATACGTGGCTCGGTGTCGGAGGAGTATCACAGTATTTTTGTGAACCGGGTAGTGTTGAGGCGCTTTCAACGGTTGTTTTGAGATGCCATCAGAACGAGGTGAAGCTTCGGGTTATTGGGGGCGGATCAAATGTACTTGTTCCTAGTGAAGGAATTGAATCGATGGTGATTCGTCTCTCAGCGCCAGCATTTTGCGGTGTTGAAGTTGATGGTCAGAGCGTGTGTGTTGGTGCTGGTGCAAAACTCGTGCATCTTGTTTCGGCAGCTGTTGAGATTGGTCTTTCGGGCCTTGAAGACCTTGTTGGAGTTCCAGGGACTGTTGGTGGTGGCCTCGTTGGTAATGCCGCAGCACATGGATGTAATTTAGGTCAACGGGTACACAGTGTCACAGTAATGCTCCCAGACGGAAGTACGGAAGATCGAGTTCGTGATGATATTGCATTTGCATCAGGCTGGAGTAGCCTCGATGGTGTCATTGTTCTGGCAGCGAGGTTTGACCTTGACGAAGATGATCCAGAGCGATTGACGAAGCGAATGCAAAGGCAGTGGATTGTTGAACGGTCGGAACAGCCCAGCGGTACGCGGTCGGTGGCGATGATGTTTAAAGATCCAGTCGGTACAACAGCAGAGTCACTGATCGCACAAGCTGGGTGCCGAGATTTGTGCATCGGCGGTGCGTCAATCTATCCAAGCTGTACCAACTATGTCGTTGCTGAAGCCGGCTGCCCAAGTAGTGATGTGCAAGAGCTTGTCGAAAAAGTTCGTGGTGTGGTGCGAGAAAAGTTGGGCGTTGAGCTAGCCCCCAGAATATGTGTCTGGTGAGGCAACCTGTGAGTGATCGCGATACAAGTAGTCCCGTCGGGCCCTCGGGCAGCATTGTGAGCCTCGTCTGGAGATGGCGATCGGTGCTAGGGGCGGGTGTTATTGTTGCGGCTGCTATTGGAGGTGGGCGGCTCCTCTGGGAACAGCAGAGTAAACGAGTCGCTCGTGATGTGGATTCTTTGTTAACAGCAGAACGTATAACAGTCGATGGTGTTCCGCGATGGGTAACAACAGATCTCAAATGGCAAGCTCTACGAAGTGCCAGTCTCGACATGCCGCTGCCTCTGGATGCACCAGATCTTGAGAGACGTCTCGCTCGAGCTTTTGATATGCATCCGTGGGTTCAGCACGTTGACCGTGTTGAAACAAGTCATCCTGCTTCTGCTGTTGTCACAGTAACGTGCCGTGAGCCTGTTGCGATGGTTCGTGTAGAAGGTGGCCTCCTTCCGATTGACCGAGAAACTATCCTTCTGCCAAGTGATGACTTCACTGCTGAATCGGCGTCACAATATATTGTTATTGATGGTGTACTAACGAGTCCTCGCGGGCCGGTCGGTTCGCCGTGGGGAGACATAGCAGTGAAAGAAGCCGTTAGTTTGATCGAAACACTATCACCCGAGGCAGAGAAATTTGGACTTGTAGAATGCCGTTGCGTGCCGAGAGAATCAAAAGAGGGCAAATGGTGGGAGTTGGTCGGTCATGATGGATTTGTTGTTTTGTTCGGGTCAGCACCAGGGAAGGCTGTTTCCGGTGAGCCATCATCAGCCGAAAAGATAATTCGTCTCGGAAAGTTGGTAACTCGTCATGCTGGCGGTGATGTTGTGGAGTATGCAGACCTGACAAATTCCCAAAGATGAGTTATTCTTCGAAAGCCGAGGTCTGGGGATGGAAGCTGTCTCTGCAGACAAGATTGGGTTCGATCAGTAATTTTTTTCGAGAAGTGTAATCAGTTAGTTTGTCCTGGGAGAAACATCGTATGTGTTACCTGAGAATGCTCTTGTTTGTGTCCATGTTGACGTTGTGCGTTTCGGAAAGCCTTGCGGCCCCAGCAAAACTCGTTGATATGAGCATTGCAGCAAAACAGCCGAATCTACGCGTTGTTGAAAATAAAATTACAGGGAATAACCCGCTCTCGGTTGCTGCTAGTGCATACGTCACACAGCGAGGTCGTGTGGCCATGCTGAATCTGCAGAACTCAATGAAAATGTTCAAGGCCATGAACGGAAAGCCTCCAACGTTCAAAGAGTTTGAAAAAATGATGAAGGAACACAATATTGAGTTGAGTGTGCTGCCACCAAAAAGACTTTACGGATATGATCCAAAGACAGGTGGCATCGTCATCCTCGAGGATACTGGAGGGTGATCCAGCAAGTCATGGTCGTGATGCCTGCGTGAGGAGCCGTAGTCATTGCCCTTGTGTCACGGTGCACTTCATGTGAGTGCCTTGAGTCAATGACCATCGTTGGCGATACACGCATGAAAAAACGTATGGTGATATTTTTATTTTGCTATCAGTTCACACATTTTTTTAAATGCTGGATGTTTTGCGGTATCGCACCATTCAAATAGAATGGCTTCAGTTGTTGAAATCATAGCACCAGATCCTTCAAGGCGTCGAAGCGCAATCTGGTGGTCATGTTTACGTCTGCTTCCGACTGCGTCAGCAGCAATGCAGACACGGTATCCCTGTTGCAGTAAGTCAAGTGCTGTTTGTGCAACACAGATATGCGTCTCAATTCCACATACAACAAGAGTGTCGGTGCCTTCCGGAATTTCTCGCAAGAAAGTAGAGTTCCCGCAACAACTGAAAGCCATCTTTTCGATAGGTTTCTGGTGCTGAAGTTGTGTAGCAAGTGGCTCAACTGTCGGTCCAAGGCCTTTGCGGTATTGTTCGGTGAAAATCACAGGTGTGTCGAAGAGAGTTGCAGCCTCTACGAGTCGACAGCATTCAGTAATAATCTGGGCCCCGGTAGGGATAGTCGGTATCAATTTTTCCTGCACATCAATCAGACAGAGTGCTGAGCGTGCTGAGGTGAGCCGCATGGTAAATGCTTTCAAGGACGAGGTGGTTTTATGAAATTCGATATGTTTGTTTCGACTGACTGATAGTCGCTTCCCGAGGCATGTAGGTACAGGCGACGGCTGGACTTGCCTGTGACTTCAAATTTTATGCAAAGCCGTTCTGCGGGTAACGCCGGAGCTATTCGTTGAGGCCATTCAACGAAAGTCCAACATCGGTAGCCTGGAGGGGCTGCTAGGGCACTGTCCCAGCCGATCTCAATAAGTTCATCTGGATCAGTCAATCGGTACATATCTGCGTGAATGAATCGGAGCATGATGTCTTGTGATTCATGAATTGTGATAATATTAAATGTTGGGCTTGTTACAGTTGACGGATCAATGCCGACGGCATTAGCAACAGCTTTAACGAAGGTTGTTTTGCCAGCGCCCAAGTCTCCTTCGAGTGTCACGAGAGCAGATTGTGGAAGATGTTCTGCCAGTTGTGATGCAAAGCACTCAAGATCTTGAAGGCATGCGATGTCCTGAATAATGCTATCGTTTGAGTTCATAGGCTTACGTGAAGGCATGCTCAAAGCCTTTTGGTTCAAGGGGTTGCGTCTGCCCATCTGCCGTTCTGCTGAGAAGTTCAGTTTTCTCAGTAACAGCACCGACTATGCGTGGCTGCATTGTCGTTTGTGGAACGAGTTTCTGTGGATCACCCCCGATGAAAGCATGTGCGTCATCCGGAGGGATGGCCAAAAGGAGTTCGAAGTCTTCGCCATCCTGTAGGGCATGTTGAATCGGAGTGAGGCTACTATTGCATTTTAATTCAGAAAGGCTGACAGCGTCTGCGTGAACGGGTATAGATTCAATATCTATGATCGCACCTGTCTGGCTCGCACTCATCAGCCGAGAGCAGTCAATGGCAAGACCATCACTGATATCTATGGCAGCGTGGACTTGAAACTTGGATGCGATAGCAAGTGCCTCGTGACAACGTGGTGTGACATTGAGATGTCTGCCGAGCAGACTGCCTCCGAGTGGGCCTGTCACAACAAGCAGATCACCGGGTTTGGCTGTATTTCTACGCCAGCAATCCCACGGGGAAACGCTTCCGATAGCCGTCACGCTAATGACCAGTGGTCCGTCCCATGCGTTGGTATCACCACCTGCAAGTGTCGTGTCAAATGCTTCTAGTTCTTCAATGATTCCCTTGAAGAGTTCGTCAGCGATGGTACGGCCGTTCTGGCGTGGAAGGGCGACGGAAACAACCACGGCCTCTGGCTTCGCTGCCATGGCGGCGAGATCACTAAGATTCACAGCGATAGCTTTTCTGCCTACTTGATACGCAGTAGCAGTTGGGGGGAATTCCTGATCGTCCTTCGAACTAGAAAATCGGAAGTCGATGAATTCAGTTAAGAGGTCCGTTGTGACCACGGTGCGTTTTCCTCCCGGTGGGCGAAGGACTGCAGCATCGTCGCCCGGTGGAACTTCAAGCCGATGTTCTCTTTTTATTTGTGGCAGCAGCCATCTGAGAAATTGATTTTCCACGCCAGTGTCTTCCGCCGAGAACGAGGTCAGGCAACTCCGAGAGTGCCTACCTCAAGATCGTATCAGAGGTGAGATGCCCGAACAGGGTATCACGACCGCGGAGGATATAGAACTTCACGGTCTCTAGCTGGTCAGATTTGATCTGATCGAGAATGTAGCTCACGTTGTCAGGCTTTACGGTTTCCCAGATGTGCAGGCCAACCAGGATATCTCCCGGCCGAATTCCTTTGTCACTGGCAGGGCTGCCAAAACGAACTTCTTGAACGAGCAAGCCGCCGTGATATCGTGGTTGAAGTTGTTGGACAGTAGAAGAGACAGCGGGTGCGAGGCGGAGGCCCAGTTGCTCCCATGAGCGTTCCGATGCACTAGCTTTCTGCTGTTTTGCTTTTGCAAGTGCGAGAGATAGGTTTTTCTCGTCACCTTCTCGAGTCACGGTGACTGCGACGACTTCTCCAGCCTTGCGGCCCAGGAGGGCTCTTTCGATATCAAGCTGACTCGTCACGTTTTTGTCAGCTACTCGAAGAATGATATCCCCGGCCCGCATACCAATGGTGTCAGCGGGACTTTGACTGTGAACAGTTTCAATCATTGCGCCCGTTCCGCAGGTTCTGCATACGAGACCGTGCCAGGTGTGATCAATTCGCTCAATAGATAAAAGTCTAGTAACTATTCGGAGCACACTATCAACAGGAATTGCAAAACCAATGCCTTGCGCACCAGCACGTACTGCTACGTTAATGCCGATCATTTCTCCATGGATATTGAGAAGTGGGCCACCAGAATTGCCCGGGTTTATGCTTGCATCTGTCTGGATAAGATCTTCGTAACGCTGAGTCGGGCTGACATCGACATTACGATGCAGAGCGGAGATAATTCCACGGGTGACAGTGTGTTCGTAGCCAAAAGCATTCCCGAGTGCGAGGACCGTTTCTCCGGTGAGAAGGTCATCCGAAGTGCCTAATTGAATGACTGGGAGTGGATCAACGGTATCAATTTTTATAACGGCGAGATCGGTCCTCCGGTCATGTGAAATAAGGCGGGCTGCGACTGTACGCCCTGATGCGAGTGTCACCTCAATTTCACGGACACCATCTACGACGTGGAAATTCGTAACGGCGTAGCCGCGAGGGTCAATGACTACGCCAGTACCCATTCCGTTGACTCTCCGGTCTTCGGCGTCGTCTCCGGAATCTGAGACAAATTTCTCACCATGAATGTTGACAACGCTATCTCGGCTTGTCTGGATAGCCCGTACGATTGCAGTCCGGCGGAGATCTTCTGCGCGCACAAAACCAGGGAGTGCTACAAGGGCAACGAAAGTCGCTAAGAGCAGGCAGCCCCGCGTATACACCATGAGAAGATCCCGGATAAAAGTGGCCTCTGGCGGCTACGTTTCCGGCCACCCTTCAAATCATTCCTCGACGATTCACTTGAATCGGGTTTGGCTGCATCTTCCGGAGCCCTATACCTTGCCA
>PKCL01000237.1 GCA_002862165.1 Planctomycetaceae bacterium | reverse complement strand
GCAGATCGCGTCTGCCTGATTCGCTCGATGGAGGCAAAGATCGGCGTTCATGCACCAGCGCAATACTTCATGCGGACTGCCTTTGAAAAACGGGGTACGATACTCCATCCCAACCTCGGAGCGTGGGGCTCTCACTATCTTGGGCGAAGCAGTGAAACGCTGCCATCAAGCGTGTGCATCAACCGCCGCTCTGACCAGGGTAATGGATTCTTCCCTTCAAGCTACGCACCTCTCGCGATCGGTGATCCGACTCAGGGAATCAATGATGTCGAATCAATTGGAAGCAACTCTGAGTCAAAAAAGCGACTCGCATTACTCAACGGACTCGATGCCAACTTCCGTAAGAAATTCGATGACAAGAGCGTCAAAGCGTACAACGGATTCTATGACGACGCCCTCGCATTAATGAAAAGCAAGGAGCTAAAGGCTTTCGACCTGTCTGGTGAATCCCAGGAACAGCGGGAAGCCTACGGCAGTAACTCATTCGGCCAGGGATGCCTGCTCGCTCGCCGACTGGTCGATTCCGGTGTCCGCTTTGTCGAAGTAAAGCACGACGGCTGGGATCACCATAAAGCGCTCGCCGACGAAATGAGTGAAATAGCACCCGTCTTCGACCATGCATTCACAGCACTCATTACTGACCTTGAACAGCGAGGGATGCTCGACTCAACGCTGGTCGTCGTCGCAACAGAATTTGGCCGCAAGCCCGACTTCAGTGGTGATGGACGGAGTCATCACCCCGTGTGCTTTTCAACGGTTCTTGCAGGTGGAGGCACCAAGGCGGGTTTTGTCCACGGCAAAAGTGATGATGCCGGATATTACCCACAAGACGATGCCGTCTCGGTGGGAGCCTTTCACGCGAGCATCGCATACGCGGCTGGTATGGGCATTGAAAACCCAGCGACCTCACCTTCCGGTCGCCCTATGACCGTTGGCGACGGAGAACCGCCTATCTTGGAGTTATTCACATGACCCTAAAATCATCTCGTTCTTTAGCTGCCCTTTTGGTCAGCATTTTTCTTGTCGGCTCGACGTATGTTCATGCAAAGCCGAATAGCAAAGGCGCAGACAGCTCGATTGTTGTTGGCACACTTACGAATGTCGACTCCTCAGGAAGAACGTTTGATGTTCAGCAGACTGGTGAAAGCCTTCGCAAGCTTCACCTGGACTCACAGTCAAAGGTCTACTTCGTAGGATTTTCAAGAAAAAGCAAACACGAACCGAAGGTAGGGTTCGGCGTAAAAACCTCCTGCGGAATGAATGGTCAAATTAAGACCATTACGTTCACTCCACCGGTAGGCAAGCCGTCAACGCTTGGAGAAAAGCGTCTCACGATGACCGAGCAAGAATTGTTCAACGAGGTGGACAAAGACGGTAGTAAATCGATCAGCTACGCTGAGTTCAGCGAGCACATTTATTACTCGCCAAAGCATGGCCCTGACTCGTTTCGCAAGACGGACCAAAATGGCGATGGCGTGCTTAACGCAACTGAATTCAACAAAGCACTCAGCGGTGTGTCATGGTGGAAGCTCTCGCGAAAAACACCAGACGAATGGTTTTTTCAAGCAGACGAAAACAAAGACGGCACGCTTTCTATCAAAGAGTTTGCCATCATCTGCACAAGCGGCAATCACATTGAAAACATTTTCAAGCGGGCGGACGAGGATACGTCTGGCGGACTCACACAGCGTGAAACAGAGGCATATATTCACAGTGTCACGCATGAAAAAAAGAAAAGCAGAAGAAAACGAAAATAAGACCACCAAAAACCACACCGCCCCACGATTGAATATCAGCAAGTGACGCCATCGCTACCCTGCGATTCGGCCAAGTCTGTATCTCAACTTCAAACAACCCTTCTTGAAACGGGAGCCGATTTGTGACCTTGAAGACCAAACATATATTCCAAGCATTGATCTTCAGTTTGATCGGTGCACCCTCGATCATCTTGGCAGAAGACAAACCGAACATCGTCATTATTCTTACGGATGATCAGGGCTATGCTGATGTCAGCTATAACCCACACTCTCCGCCAGAAGTCAGCACGCCAAATATCGATGCCCTTGCAGATTCATCCATTATCTGCACTCAGGGTTACACGAGTGGGCATGTGTGTTCGCCGACTCGGGCTGGACTCATGACGGGTCGGTATCAGCAACGATTTGGAATCTATACAGCAGGGGAGGGCGGATCAGGAGTTCCACTTGATGAAGTATTCATCCCCCAACGGCTTAAGCCAGCCGGTTACGTCTCGGGCGCACTCGGTAAATGGCATCTTGGACTCACTGAAGAGTACCACGCGATGAATCGCGGCTTTGATGAGTTCTATGGTTTTATGGGACGCGGGGCACATCCCTACTTTGACCACTCAGACATGAGCCATCCTATATATCGTGGCCTCACACCTATCAAAGAAGAAGGCTACCTTACGACTCGCATCACCGAAGAGGCGGTCGACTTTATTGACCGACACAAAGACGACCCGTTCTTTCTTTATGTTGCTTACAATGCAGTGCACGCGCCACCAGAGGCCCCTGAAGAAGATATCAATCAGGTCACCGGTGACGAAACACGCGACACCCTTATGGCGATGATCAAGCACCTCGACATAGGAGTAGGGGAGATCGTGAACTCGCTGAAGAAGCACGCCTTATTTGACAACACTCTGCTCATCTTTCTTACCGACAATGGCGGCTCTAGTACCATGCACGCCAATAATGCACCACTTCGTGGCTTTAAGCAGATGGACTACGAGGGTGGAATTCATGTTCCATTTATTGTGTCGTGGCCAGATGAATTAGAAGGTGTGAAAAAGTGTAATGTACCAATGTGGTCGATCGACTTGTTTGCTACGGCTCTCGATGCTGCTGGACTGCCCATACCAAAGGACAACCCTCTGGATGGAAAAAGTATTCTGCCCGCACTCAAAGGAGAAACCAACAAACTCCACGACGAACTGTACTGGAGTTCTGCGGGTACCAAAGGAAAGTGGGCGATTCGTTCCGGAGATTGGAAACTGGTCGCAGAGAAGAATCGTATTGAGCTCTTTGATCTTAAAAAAGATATCAGCGAAACCACCAACCTTGCTGCGACATACCCAAAGGTAGTTTCCGAACTCACGAACAGATACAACACCTGGCTCGACGAAATGGCAGACCCGATAAGCAAGCAGGCAAAACGCTGGAATCCTGATGGCGGTGCACCAGCTAAGAAAATGTCAAAAGAAGAAAAGAAAGCCGCACGCGAAAAACGCAAAAGTAAAAAAATGACTGAAGGTAATTGAATTGTTTTCTCGAAATATCTGTCTGATGCTGTTTCTGGCTTACGTGTTCATGATATTGCTTGGTTCATCACAAGCCAAATCGCAAGACAAGCCTGCCAATCCGATTAAGGAATTGATTCTTGAGGGTGAGACCTTTCTGGTCAACGACCGCCCTACGTTTATTCTTTGGCCGAACCAAGAAAAACGATCGACTCCTCAGCCATGGGTTATGTACTCACCAACGCTACCCCGCCTCCCTGACGCACACGAAAAGTGGATGCACCAGCAATTTCTTGACGCAGGTGTTGCAGTTGCTGGTATTGATGTTGGCGAATGCTATGGGTCGCCGGAGGGACGCAAGCACTTTTCGTCTCTTTACAAGGAACTGACCACCAAACGGAACTTTGGGGCCAAACCATGCCTGCTTTGCCGAAGCCGCGGTGGGCTTTGGTCAAGCAGTTGGGCAATTCGCAACACCGACAAAGTTGCTGGAATCGCTGGAATTTATCCAGTTTTTGATTTGACGACGTATCCGGGAATGAAGAGAGCGGCTCCTGCGTACAAGATGACTGAAGCAGATTTAGCCGCAACGCTCAAACAACACAACCCAATTGAGAAAGTTGGAACACTTGCCAAAGCAAAGATTCCGGTTTTCATTATTCATGGTGACGTCGACAAAGTTGTTCCCATAAAACAAAATTCTGCACGGGTGGTGAAAATCTATAAGAACACCCCTGGTGCAGAACGGCTAGTGAAGCTGGAGGTGGTCGAAGGGCAGGGCCACAACTTTTTCGAAGGATTCTTCACCAGTCAAAAACTCATTGATTTCACCATTGAGCATGCCAAGGCCGGCGCAAAAGACACGTTACCTAGAAAGCTCATACCGGCTCCTGAAGGCGTTGACGTTCTACGCGATATCACATTCGCAACCGTTGATGAACAGAAACTCCAGCTTGATCTTTATCGACCCAAGGAAGCCACAGGCAAGCTTCCAGTTGTCGTTTGGGTGCACGGAGGTGGCTGGAAGAATGGCTCCAAAGACCGTTGCCCAGCAGCGTGGTTGGCTACTCACGGTTTTGCTGTCGCCAGCATTGATTACAGGTTGACGCATCAAGCCCAGTGGCCCGCTCAAATTGATGATTGCCGCGCAGCAGTCCGCTGGCTTCGAGAAAATGCAGGCACACTCAATCTCAATCCCGATCGAATTGGGGCCTGGGGAAGTTCAGCCGGCGGGCACTTAGTAGCTCTTTTAGGAACGCTCGACGCGCAAGGCAGTGAAAAAACCTCGAGCCAAGTCCAGGCTGTCTGTGATTGGTTTGGCCCGACAGACCTGCTGACCATGCCTCCAAATACAATTTCAGAAACTCGGACCGAAGCAGACATCGCAGAATCCAATGGGGCAAAGTTACTTGGCAGCACCGTCCGGGACGTACCCGAATTAGCCAAACAAGCGAGTGCCCTGTATCAGGTTTCGAAGGACGACCCACCATTTCTAATTATGCATGGTGAAAAAGACCCTGGCGTTCCGTTGTCACAAAGCCAGCGATTGCATGAAAAGCTCCTGACTGCTGGGGCACAATCGAAACTTCAGGTGGTCACCGGTGCAGGGCATGGAGGCAAGGAATTCCAAACCTCTGAAGCGAAGCAATTGGTGCTGGACTTCTTTTCAAAAACATTAAAAGACCAGTGAGTGATTCAAACCATGCATCAATTGCATCCTCTCGCCATTGAATCACTGAATACCAAATCCAAAACTCTCCAGCTCTTCACAAAGCAAAGGCACTTCTTCATGAATCGTTTCTTCTCATTGTCAATGCTCTGTTTGTCAGCGATGTTCGTTCCTGCGGCTCGTGGAGAGCGTCCGAACATCATCATGTTTCTGATCGATGATCAGAACCCGTCAAGCATTGCCGCTTTTGGAGGCGACACGTATACGCCGAATCTCGACCGCATGGCAGAGGAAGGAATGAAGTTCACCCGGGCGTATGTGAGTAGCTCGGTGTGCACACCTTCCCGCTACTCCTTCCTCACCGGTCGGTTTGCTGGAAACTCGTACAGCAAAAGGTACATTGACGAAGTTGGTGGGAAAGAAAATCAGGGCCTCCCCAATTTCAATGTTGCACTCGAACGCGACAATATGAACGTTGGGAATATTCTCCGTAAAGCCGGATATACCACCGGATTTGTCGGGAAATATCATCTCACTTCCGAGTTGGATTTCCCGGAGTTCTACAAAGGCAAAAACGGATGGATCGATATCCCTAAAGACGCGAGTCCTGGCCCTGAGACCTCGGCTCAGTTCAAACACAACGAACGCTGGATGCGTCGTTACCTCCAAACGCTGGGCTTTTCCTGGGCGATGAATGTCTACCCAGAAAATATTCATAGCCCCTATTCATCCCACAACCCAGAGTGGACGACGGTGGCGGCTCTTGATTTCATTCAAGACAACAAGGACGGCCCCTTTTACCTTCATCTTTGCAGCACACTCCTCCACGGGCCCGATAAGTCCTGGCGAAAATCGATGGACCATCCACTCGTAACTGGAGAAGGAGAAGTCAAAATGCTGCCTGAGGCTATGACACCACGAGCAGAACTTCTCAAAACCATTACGAAAAAAGGTTTTGATCCTGATAGCCATGTGGCTGGTGAGGCATGGATCGATGATTCCCTTGGGGCTATTCTCCGCAAGCTCGAGGAACTCGGAATTGATGACAACACACTAGTGATTTTTGCACCAGATCACGGTCGTGACGGCAAGGCATCCGTCTTTTCACATGGTGGCTGTCAGGTGCCCATGATCATGCGTTGGCCGAACGGAATCCCAGCGGGTCAAGTGTGTGACGAACTTGTGCAGAACATCGACCTTGCCCCAACGTATTTTGAACTCGCTAAAGCAAAGAAACCAGATGCGTACCATCTTGATGGAACAAGTCTTACTCC
>PKCL01000252.1 GCA_002862165.1 Planctomycetaceae bacterium | reverse complement strand
AGGGGGTCTACGATTGATTGAATTGAAATTCCATGGTGGATTTCCAAATGGCAAATACCAGTCCTGCGAGCAAAGAGTAGTTGGATTTTCCAGAGGGTTGCCGACATCGATAGCGACCGGTTCCATTCGGGGTGATACAGATTTCCAGAACGCTTCATAAAGCTTACGAAGTTCAGTAATAACTTCTGGATGATCTTCAGCGATATTATTTTGTTGGGAGTGGTCAGTACGGAGATCATAAAGCTCAGTGCCGTTTATAAGCCGCCATGGTCCTTTACATACACATGACGTGTCCCATGGTTCTTCGGGATGAGTAAATCCTGCACCCCCGTGGAGTTGTGCAATGTAATGTTGCCGATGTGATGGGAGACTTGAATCATAAAGATTTGGCACAAAAGAATTTCCATCAGGGTGATGACTCTTTTGTAGTGGGATACTGCATAGATCGAGTAGTGAAGGCAGGAGGTCAAGATGTGCTGTCAGGCCAGGAAAATCATTTCCTTTATCGAATCCTCCGGCGGGCCAGTGAATAAAACAGGGGACGCGATGACCACCCTCGTACACAGTCGACTTTTTCCCCCTCATGTTTGCATTGAAGCCATGAAAACTTCCCGGAGGTAGTTCACTCTTGGGAATACCGTTTGAGGTACCATTGTCTGTCATGAAAATGAGAATGGTATTCTCGGCAAGGCCCAGCTTTTCGAGGTGTTCTCGTAATAGTCCTAAGTTATGGTCAATATTTGTGATCATGCCATAGAAATTGGCACCGTTTCCCCAGAGAACCGAATCTCGGTAAGGTTCGCTCCACTCTGGATCGACCCGGTAGGGGCCGTGTGGGGCATTGGTTGCGAGATATAAAAAGAAAGGTTCTTTTTGATGACGTTCAACAAAGCTTTTGGCTTCGTTGAACCAGATATCTGTGCAATACCCAGTAAATTTCTCAAATACACCATTTCGTTCGTAGTTGTCGTCAAAGTAATCATTTCCGTAATAGTCCGAAGCTTGGCCAACTCCACCACAGCGGTGCCAGAGAACTTCTTGAAACCCGCGGTCTTGTGGGCGGTGCGGTGCGTTATCTCCAAGATGCCATTTCCCAATCATGCCAGTGGAGTACCCAGCATCTGAAAAAATATTTGCAATCGTTTGCTCATCACGATGGAGCATTGTACGGCCACTACTCGTACGGTACGCCCCGGTGCGAGCAGGATAGCGACCTGTCATGAGTGCGGCACGAGTTGGCGTGCAGTAAGGACTTACATGAAAGTTTGTGAGTCGTAGTGATTCCGCATACAAGCGGTCAATGCAAGGAGTTTTTATGATTGGATTGCCATGACACGCTATGTCACCGTATCCCTGGTCATCAGTCATGATAAGAATGACATTTGGATGAGCAGCATCTGCAACTATTTGAATTGACGTGGTGTGACACACCAAGGCAATCAGGAAGTACATCAAATCCTTCATGGTGTGATTTCCTAAAAGATAGTGCTCTGAAAAGGTCACGTTACCGTGCGATCGCATAAGCGAAGGGGCTGGAATTAACTCGATGTAATCACCATAAAATTGACATCGTTTCTTTGCACAACGCCTTGCATAGCTACTGAGGTACTCGTCTAGTTATGTTCCCCGAACCAACGTTCTTTGATTTCATCGAGTTGGCCTGCTTCACGCATCTGTAAGATTGCGTTGTTCAGTGGCTCACGAAGTGTGCTCCCTTGAGGAAGTGCTAACGCAAAGTCGAAAGAATCAAAGATGCCCGGAATCAGGCGAAGATCATTCACTCCGGAAGTATGCAGAGCAAGCATGAGTGTGTGTGATTCAGAGACAAGTGCGTCGCATTCCTCACGCGACACAGCAGCCATCATCTCTTCAAGATCCGGATAGAGTACGGGGCTACCCCCGAACTCTTTCACTGCATCAACAACAACACCACCTTCTTGACAGGCAACGGTCTTACCGAAGAGGTCACGAGGGCTCCGTACGGTGCCGGTTACCTGATCAACCGTCATGGTGGTGGTGAGTGTACTAGTGAGGAGTGCAACAAGCACAATGCCACCAATCATCGAGGCAGTTGCAATAAATCTTCCGGTAACAGTCGAAATTACTTTATTTTCACAGCCACCAGTAATGATTGTACTCAGGCTCCACCAGACAGCTTCCCAGGCTCCCCGCGGGTAAGGAGTGGGGAATGATTTTGCATTATGGCGTCGTTCAAAAATCCAGAGAAGGTGTCCAGTCAAGACTATTGTTCCAATCACTCCAGCGAGGATGGATACTAATTCCCATGAGATCAAGTTATTGAGAGCTGTAAGCAGGCGACCATCACGTTCACGGGAAACTGCTATTTGTAGTCCTGAATGCACAACAGGATGCGTGAAATCGACCAGCTTCTCTCGTTGCTCTGTCATTGCAAGTGGCCCTAGAAGCACATCAATGTCACCACGTTGTGTAGCATCAAAAAGTTTTTCAATTGAGGATATTGCAATCAAGTCTGATGTTTCGTTGATACGTTTCGATAATTCATTCCAAAGATCAATGGAGTATCCACGAGGTTTTTCGCCGACATATTCGGCAAGCCCCTTCATTGGAAAAACTCCAACTTGCAGCCGCTGAGTCGTTTTTTGTGTTGTTGGTTCTTGGGCCAGTAGGTGGTTCGACTGACTGTTGGAAAAACAAGAGATCGTTAGCAGGATCAATGCCGCGATTCTGGATAACGAACAGCGCATTCGAAGTTTGTTGGAAACAACAAGAAGAATTCCACCGAGTACAACAGTACCCCCTGCTGCGGCAATGGCCTCTGGCGGTAGCGACAGAGTGGTTGCATCGGTTGCCACGGATTCGGGGAGAGAGTCCTTGTCTTGAATACCAGTCATATACAGCAGAAGAAGTGGCATCGAGTTATTTGCAATATGACACAGTATTGCAGGGTAGATACTTTTCGTTAGCAGTACGATGGTGCCAAGTGCGATGCCAAGAAGAAACGTTTGAGGCATCCGTTCAGGGAGCAGGTGGAAGATTGCAAAACAGATAGCCTGTGCAAAGACAGCGAGAGCCATTCGTTGTTTGTTGGGTTTTTCACCACAAAATGCAGAGAGGACCCATCCACGAAAGAGTAGTTCCTCTAGACATGCTGGAAGTATTGCGATGAGAGCCCAGGCGAGCCACCAGGGTTGGTCAAGCATTAGGGAGAGTATCTTCTCGGAGAGTTGTTTCATTGCCGGTGACATTTCAATAGTTGTCAGCTGCAAGAGGACGGCAGCACCAAGAATAAAAAGTCCACCACCAGTCAGAAGGCCACCAATCAGTGCACTGAGGCCACCGAGAAAAGATCGCCAACTCAATCCACACCCTGGCCAGTAAAGAGAAAAAGTTTTTTTGATATTTACCCGTTGCCACAAGAGAAGAATGGCTAGAGGGGCGACAACGGCGAGTTGCTGAACAGGTATTGCAAAGACAATGCTTTCTGGGCTGAGCCCTTGGACGTACCAGAGACCAGCAAGGCCAAGTACAAGGGCAATGCCACCATGGATAATGCCAGGTATCGGTCGAGGTGCAGGACGGCTAAAACCACTTGCGGCATCTGGTCCACGAAACAGGAGGTCTTCGTCGGTCAGCATTGCTGTTGTTCCACGAAGGAGTACCCAAGTCACTGAAACGCTTGAAAATAGTGTCAGCAGGAGTGGCGAAATACTGGCGATTGGACTCATCATGACGGAAGAAGACTCTCCGTCAGTTTGGTTCGATTTAAAAATAACTTCCTGTTTAGTCGGTGGAGGTGTTAGGGCGTTCTGTGAAACAACAATCTGACCCGTGTAGGGCACAATGGGCACAAGTTGATTCTGGCTGATCCCAGGTATGAGCGACACTCCTGCAAGTGCACTGATAAGTAGGATGACAGGAGTCAGTGTGTTTTGTGCCTCTTTCATGCTTTTTGAAGCAGTTGTTACAGCGAGACTCATCGCTGATGCTACTGATGAAAGACCAATGAATGAAAGAAGGGTTATCAGAGACCCGAATCCAATATTTTGCAGATAATAATCAGCAGAACCATCTGGAAAATATTTCAGAGAGACAAGAATTGTAAGAAAAATCGAAATAACATTTGCGGCAAGAGTAGCAAGGGTGACACCAAAAATGGCAAGGTATTTGCCGAAGACAATGTCTTGCGTTCGGCACGGCACGATGAGAAGTGTTTCGATGGTGCCGCGTTCTTTTTCACCAGCAATGGCATCGATAGCAGGGTAAAAAGACCCAGTCATTGTCAGTACGGAAAGCAGGACGAGGATCGCTCCTGCAACGGGAGCCATAATTCTTCGGTCGGCAACTACGGTCTCTGGATCTTTTCCTTCGAACATCAACTTAATGGGATCAAAAAGGCTTAAGGGAACTCCGGCAACTCCCATTCGTTCTTCACGCACCTGTGTTGCGAAGCTTTCAATAAGAGATTCAAACTGTAAGCGTGTCTTTTCACTTGCAGGATACTTGTCAGAAACATGAGCAGTTAGATTGACCGTATTGAATTCCGCCAGCTCGTTTGTGAATCCATTCGGAATGTTAATCCACAGATCAACTTTTCCAGATTCGAGGAGTTCCTTTGCTCGTCGTGGTTGTTCAATTTCAGCGAAGACATCACTCGGCCATCCGGATGGCTCATTGTCTTCTGCAGCGAGAAGAACCATCCCGAGACGAGTTGCCAAACGAGGAGCTTCCGGTCCACTGAGAACAAGTGATAGTGGCGTTGCTGACTGTCGTTCTTCAGTTGTTTTTAAGCCAGTCCGAACACCAAGAGAGCTTGAGAGGGCAACCAACGGATATGTAATCATTGGTAAAAGGAGTGTGACAGCAACAGTTCTTCGATCTCGCAAGAATTCAAGTAAATCACGACGAGCGAGCGCTAAGGCAGCCCTAAGAGGATTGGCATTACGATTCATGCATGTGCCCCCTGCTCAATGGCATGAAAAAAGGCATCTTCAAGCTCTCCAGAATCTCCAACGAGTTCATCGCGTGTGCCTGCGGCGACAATGTGCCCTGTGTTAATGATGACAAATCGATCGCATCGATGTTCAATTTCATGGAGGCGGTGTGTTGATAGCAAAATTGCATGACCACGTTCTCGTAGGTGGTCAAGCGTATCAAGCAGATCACGTGAACCGACAACATCGAGCGCGTTTGTTGGTTCATCTAAAACAAGAGCCGGGGGGTTATGAACAAGTGCCCGGCCCAGTGAAATTCGCTGGCGTTGTCCAGAAGAAAGCCTTCCAGCAGGACGATCGATGTAGTCACTTAACGAAAGTGTTTGAATCAGCCAATCCAGTCGTTCCTTAATTGCATCTTCATTAAGACCGTGAAGGCGTCCGAAAGAAGTCAGTAATTCTCGGGCTGTTAGGCGATCTGGTACACCAGTTGTGGCCGATACATATCCGAGGGACTGTCGTACTCCAACTGGGTCTTGGATACTGTCATGACCACAGACCTGAGTACGACCAGAAGTTGGTTGCAGGAGCGTTGCAATAATACGAAGTGTTGTTGTTTTTCCAGCACCGTTAGCACCAAGCAATCCAACGATTTCACCTGCAGCAACGGACATTGAGATATTGTCAACTGCCCGAACAATTGTTCCGTCACTACTCTTGTATTCTTTTACAAGGTCTTCAATTTTGATGACTGGATCATTATCTATAAGTTCTGTTGAGCTATTCATCAATTTTCTACACTAGGTGGAAACTGTCGGTGATTGAGAATAAAGCTAGCAGTTGCAAGAAGTACAAAAACAAGAATACAAACAGCAATAACCTGTACGGGTGCTGAATAATCATCCACAAAAAGTGTCATCTCAATCGGCAGTTCTTGTCGCCATTCCATCCATTCAACAAGAAGACTTCGTAGCCGTAAACTTACTGTAATTTGATTAACAACAGCAGGTAGTAAACCGGCAAAATACTCAACAATCAAGGCAACACCGACGCTCGCGATGAGGGCTCGCTTTGGAAGAATAACGGCAGGAAGTGCAAATAATGCCGCTCGACCAACACATGATAATCCAATGAGAACCGAAAACATCACAATCAGTCCGATTGGCTGGGTCGGCTGAGCAACTAGGAGTGTTAGCATGAGCGCCGTGAAAGAGACAGCTGCTGTCCAGAGAACAGCAGCAGCAAACGTACCCAAAAGCAAGTTTTGACGACCTCCCGGCCGAACGGCAATATGAATCCACGTTCCGCGCTCAAGTTCATCAGCGACAACAGGACACATTGTTACAAGAAG
>PKCL01000341.1 GCA_002862165.1 Planctomycetaceae bacterium | reverse complement strand
AACTCTGGGGGTGGGCCATGTATGGCATTCCTCAAGGAGCAACCGTGCTTCTTTTGCTGAGCCTTCTGGCGATTGGCAGTCCAGCAGCAACAGGGAGAAACATCTACTGCAATCAGTTGTGCGCACACGGTGCTGCACAACAGCTACTGAAAATCACAATTCCGAATCAACGATTCCGTTTCCTCACACGTACGCAGAAGACACTTGGACCGCTGATTCAACGTGTGTGGTGGTTTCCCTGGACGCTCTTTGTCGTGGGCGCTCTCATTTCCATTTTCGACCTGAAGATTTCACTCGTCGACGTCGAACCATTTGATGCTTATCTCCCTACGATCGCTGGAACCTCAGCCATTGTGATATTCATAGTCAGCCTGGCTGTCAGCAGTCTTTCACCAATGGCCTATTGCAGATACGGCTGCCCAACAGGTGCCATGCTTCGATATGTTCGTCTTCACCGACGATCGGGCCGTATTACCTGGCAGGACGCGGTACTCTGCGGCTGTTTTCTTGTGTCACTTGCAGTCGCTGTATCATCTGGAGCTTTTGCATGATGCGGTCAATACTTTCCAAACTTTGCTTCACGGGCTTTGTACTTACGATTTTAGCATGCATGAAATCGCCTACTTTTGCTGGTGAACGGCTGCCAACCTTCTCCGGACCATCGATGGGCACAACCTACCGCGTCACTCTTGGCAGACACATCCCACAGAGAACTATTGGCGAGATCCATCGAGAAACTGATTCGCTCCTTCAGCACATTGATCAGTCGCTGAGCACATGGCGAGACGATTCAATCGCAACCACACTTAATCGAACACCAGCTCACATTGTGTTACACGTTGATCATCATATGACCAATGTCCTACTCATTGCGGAAAAGCTTTTCCATGAGACCGAGGGGCGTTTTGATATCACCGCTGCACCTCTGATTCAGTGGTGGCGCAAGAGGGCTTCTCGTGAGGAATTCGGCTCAGTTGGGATACACCAAGGTATTCCGCCACAAGAAGTCATGGAGCGTGTTGGATTGAATCATCTTCAGATTCACTTTCCAGAGGACCCGAGCTGTTTAGGAAACTCGTGCTGCGCGAGCGTGCAGAAGACTGTTGAAGGCATTACCGTAGATTTCTCTGGCATCGGGCCCGGATACGCTGTTGATCAGATTGGTAAACTCCTTCTTTCGCTCGGTTCAACAGCTCACCTCGTGGAACTTGGTGGTGAGGTTCGAGCATGGGGGCAACCAGATCCTTCCACCGCTTGGCGCGTTCGCCTCCGCTTGAACGACTTGCAACCCCAACCAGTCATTTCTCTTCAGGACGGACAGGCTGTTGCGATTGCTGCATTACAGCTTGGAAAACTTGTGGTACATCCGCAAACAGGTCGCGCCGTAACACTTCCTCATGACTTCAATCCCTCAGTTATTTTTGCTACGACGTGTGCCGAGGCTGACGCATTGGCCACGGCGCGGATACTTGAGGATTTTGAAGACATTGAATCAACAAAACTATCTCCATGATGCAGACTGCTCATGGTATTCACTTAGACATATATCCGTGCACAACCATCCAATCCAGCCATTGCTGACATCCATCCTGCCATTCCTGACAACGCTTTATTCGATTGCAGCAATCGTGATGTCATCAACCCATGCTTCAGTATTTACAGCCAGGCGGATTCGTCGTTTGGTTTCGTGGGCGATACCCGGCGACGCCATGGAACCAATTTTCCGTGCGTCAATTTTCACTGTCATCGTGTCATCCATGATGAGAATCTCCAAGTCATGCCAGATTCCCGTCTTCAGTTTCAGAGGTAGGACGATAGATTTTGCTGCAATTCGTGCTTTGTCCGCTTTTGTCAGCTTCTTTGCTTTATTCTTCTCATGTATTTCTTTTTTCATTCGGCCAGTCTTAAGATCAACGATCTCAAGAGATCCTGGCTTTATCCGGGCCATACAAATATGTCCGGCATGAACTGATTTCTCATTCATATCGGCAATGTTGATCCCGAGGTCACCATTTTTGGGAACCATGAACCGAAGGGTAATACTGGCATTGCGAAAACTTACGTCCTGAGTGACCGAAACGCCATGGTCAGCCACAGCCGCTCTTTTGATATGCATTTTTCCGTCACGGAGAAAAACCTGCTTCACCCCTTTCGCACGTGTTTTACTGTTCGTGCCCCAGCCATTTCCGGGCTGCTCTTTTCCTTGATCTTTTTCTGTTCGCTCAAATTGATCTGCAAAGAGAACACCTGTGGCTTGAGAGTCATTTTCTGCCCAAGCAGTGCCTATAGACAGACATATGCCAATTCCAACACAACTCATTGCAAAAACCTGATGTAATACTTGTCGTTGAATGCTATGTATATGCATAGTGATCACGTTCCACCCTTTTTAGAAATGTTGTCATGCGGAAGAAAAGCATACTGGTTTTCACACTCCTTGTGACACACTGGTTCACCACATTTCCGGCGAGTGCAGAAACCGCAAAGGTGGATTTCGGTCCTGACGTTGTCGGAGAAATATATAAAACTGCTTCAGGGGACAGCCTTTGGATATACCGTTTTGAACCCCAGGACCACGATCCAGCTATCGAACAACGTCCCGCAGTGGTCTTTTTCTTTGGCGGTGGTTGGAACGGTGGCTCCGTGCGTCAGTTCGAAAAATACGCAAAATACCTTGCCCACAGAGGAATGGTTGCGTTTGTGGCAGATTATCGTGTTAAGAATAGGCAGGGCACTCCGCCAGTGGCGTGCGTGCAAGATGGAAAATCAGCAGTTCGATGGATTCGCGACCATGCTTCTCGTCTTGGGATTGATCCTGACCGAATAGCCGCAGCTGGCGGCTCGGCTGGAGGCCATGTCGCTGCTACGACGGGAATCTGCGAGGGTTTCGAGGACCCTCACGACAAGAGCGGACACGTGAGTTCAAAAGCCAGTGCACTTCTTTTATTCAACCCCGTATATGACAACAGTCCAAACGGATATGGACACGACCGGGTCCAAGAACAGTTTCCAGCAATTTCTCCTGCACACAACATCACCTCAGACGATCCACCGACAATCGTCTTTCTTGGGTCGGACGACAAACTCATACCAGTAGAAACGGCTCAAGCATTTGATACTGCATTACGGAACGCTGACGTCTATTCAGAACTGTATGTCTACGAAGGACAGCCACATGGATTTTTCAATGAAACGAAATCACAGCGATGCTGCATCGACACCTTCATAAGGACTGACCAATTCCTCAATCGCCTCGGGTGGGTCGAGGGTACTCCTGACCGTTCTCTCATTCGTGAACTTCTTCAAAAGACACCACCGACTCCGAATATTGTATTTATCATGTGTGATGACCTTGGGTATGGTGATGTTCAATGCCTCAACCCCGAGTTTGGGAAAATCAAAACACCATGCATTGACTCCCTCGCCGCAGCTGGAATGACGTTTACTGACGCTCATTCAGGCTCTGCTGTATGTACGCCAACACGGTACGGGCTACTCACTGGCCGCCATTGCTGGCGAACCAGACTTCAGCATGGAGTTGTTCAGGGCTTTGCTCCCTGTCTCATCACAGAATCACGACCCACGATAGCAACACACCTGCGAAGCCTTGGATATCGAACAGCAATCATTGGCAAATGGCATCTTAATTTCGAATATCAAGATCCTGCGACAGGGGCTTTTCTGAAACGAACAAAAAAATTACTACCGCCTGTAGGAGCACTCATCCCTGACGGGCCAGTCTCCCGAGGCTTTGATTATTTCCATGGGTTTCATCACAGCCGAGATATGGATGCCGTGATCGAAAACAACAAGGTGATTGAACACGATCATTCAGTAAACATGCTTCCTCGACTTGCAAGCCAATCTGTTGGTTACATAAGAAAAGCCGCCGACACAAAGAAACCTTTCTTTCTCTATGTCCCCTTGAGTTCTCCCCATGCACCAATCGTCCCGAGTGCCCAATGGGAAGGAAAAAGTGGGCTCAGTCCTTATGCTGATTTTGTCATGCAGACTGACGATGTTGTAGGGCAAATCATTACTGCAGTTGATTCTTGCGGAATATCAGACCACACACTCATTGTTTTCACCAGTGACAATGGCTGCTCAAAAGCGGCAGATATTCAACAACTCGCAGAGCAGGGACACCGAGTCAGCGGCCCCTACAGAGGGTCTAAAGCTGACCTTTGGGAGGGAGGTCACCGTATTCCATTCTTCATGCGCTGGACAGGGACGATACAGCCTCACACATTCTCCGATAACACAGTTTGTATCACTGATATGTTTCAAACAATTGCTGACCTGCTCGTCAGCAATGTCCCTCCCTTCGCAGCCGAGGATAGCGCAAGCTTTTTGCCCGCACTCTACGGCGAACCAATTCCTGACGCGCGTAACGGTCTCATACATGCCTCCATAAGCGGCCACTTTGGATACCGAAGCGGCGATTGGAAACTTCTACTTGCGAGGGGATCCGGGGGCTGGACTGCACCAAAAGAAGCCCAAGCCAAGAAAGAAAAGCTGCCGGCCTTTCAGCTTTATGACATTACAGCTGACCCCGGTGAACTTGATAACCTAGAAAGCGAACATCGCGACATTGCCGAACAACTCTTTCATTTCCTCGAGACGGATATTGACCGTGGGAGAAGCACCGAAGGGTCCAGTTCGGCGAATGACACCGACACAATTGAACTATGGAAAAGCGGAAAAGCGGTACCGGCGCTATAGAAACACTCCAAAGACTTCGTGCTTTGTAGCCATCCTGATATACTTTGTACTGATACTTAAACTGTGTTAGACCACGTATCAAGCATTGGGGACTCGGTTGCCCATCATCTGCTGAGCCACATCAAAAACTCAATCATCCGACGTATTCACATCACAATTTCTACTTCTGTCTCAGAAAGGGTTCTCATGCCGATTCAAAATAAGGCAACAAACAATACTTCAACACCAGACACTGCAGACTCACTCAATCGACGAAAATTTATTACACACTCTGCAGCAGGTGTGACTGCCGCCACAGCACTCTCTGCTGCCACAAAGAGCCAAGCAGCAAACGCCAACGAACGTATTCGGATTGGCTTTATTGGCCCTGGAGGTCGAGGTTTTGGGGCTCATGTGAAAACTCTCGCAAAGCTTCGCAAAGAGGGTGCAAATATCGATCTTGTAGCAGTAAGCGAAGTGTACAAGGCACAAGAAGACAAAGTCTGTGACTTCATTAAGGCTGAGACAGGGACCGAACCGAAGCGATATGTTGACTATGAGGATATGCTTGCCGACGACACCGTTGACGCGGTTTGCATTGGTACTCCTGATCACTGGCACCGTTTACAGATTGTCGCTGCCCTGAAGGCTGGCAAGCATGTCTACGCAGAGAAACCGATGACCAAGACCGTTGAAGAGGCGTTGGACGTCGTAAAGGTCTGGAAGGACACCGGTCGAGTCATGCAGGTTGGTGTTCAGTCCACGAGCCTGCCAGTCTGGGACCAGGCTCGACAACTGATTGATGGAGGCAAGCTAGGCAAGGTACTTGGCTACCAGACCGAGTACTTCCGTAATTCAAACGTTGGTCAATGGCGTTATTACGAATTAACAAAAAACATGTCACCAAAGTCCATCGACTGGAAGAGATGGCTTGGCGTCGACGCAGGCCTTGCCGAAGCAATTCCATTTGACAGAGCAATTTATGCTCAATGGCGATGCTATTGGCCATTCGGCTCTGGCATGTTTACTGATCTCTTTGTTCACCGCACAACCGCCATGCTTAAGGCAACAGGCCTACGTTTCCCAGCCCGTGTCGTAGGTGCTGGCGGTATCTACCTTGAACTAGACACTCGCGATGTGCCTGACGTAGCAACGGTTGTTGCCGACTATAACGAGGGCTGCCAGGGTCTCATCACGGCTACAATGTGCAATGAAAAGTCCCGTATTAAACAGACCATACGCGGTCATAACGGTGCATTTGAATTCGGTAATGGGGAAACTTTCAAGGAATTTCAGTTCCTTGCGGAACGTCCTCAGGTAACCCTCGATAGTTCAATCAAGGATGAAACTATCCAAAGCGACATGAAAGAGGGAAGCCTTGCCAAAGGTGGCACCACGAAACTCCACTTCCAAAACTGGCTCGCCGCCATGGAAGCAAACGACCCCAATGCCTGCAACAATCCACCTGATCTAGGTGCCGCTGCCGTCACGACCGTGATTCTCGGAGCAATGAGCTATCGAAATGGCAAGGTCTATCACTTCGATGCTGAGCGAGGCCGCTATACAGACGGCAATCCTGCATGGGC
>PKCL01000030.1 GCA_002862165.1 Planctomycetaceae bacterium | reverse complement strand
CGGTCACCAAAAAGACAAAAAAACTATTCAGCCATCACACCTCATCTGACAAGCAGTATATCTACGAAGGCGTTTTCCTGTCACAGTGGAATCAAAAAGGGACTGATTCTTAAAAGCTTTTCCGTCGGAGAAATAAGTCATTTATTGGTTTCAGGGGCAACGGTAGTCACAAATAAGTACCGAGCGTACCAATCCACCCTGATTGAATACTCAGAATTTTGATGTCTTTGGAAAATGTTATCCCGAATCACTTCACCCGAATGCCGAAGGAAGCGTTAATCTTTCATGAAAACGTGACCTCAATATGCACACCGCCTGAACATTGGTCAAAATGGAACACGATGAAACAAACGATCTGTTACAGCTGGCTAGGGTACAACTGGCCAGGGTACAGCTGGCCAGGGCTACAATTGGAAAGGGTTACAAAAAATAGAAAAGTTTGCGGATAATTGTCAAAAAAAATTACGTTTTTTATACCGTTGTTCACAAACTTCTCTGAAGGTCTTTCTAGACATTAATACCTGTCAGCATTTTAACCCGCTCAAGAAGATCACTTGCCTTAAATGGCATCATGACAACCTGTCGAAGGTCATCCTCAACGGCTTCAGATACCAACTCTTTCTGACGAGCACTCGTGATAAGAAGAGCCGGGATCTTTTTTAAATATGGGTCTGGAGCTAGTGCATTAAAAACTGACACAGCATCGTAACCAAGTACCTGGCTACTCAGCAAAAGAATATCTGCCGGTGGTGGTACCGTTTCAAAACGAGTAAGCGCTCGTTTTGGATTTTCTGTAACCAGGACATGAAACCCTTGTTTCGAGAAAAACTGTCGGAGAGAATCCTGGGACTTTCCAGAAACCTCAACAACCATAATTCTTGGCTTTTCAGATGTTTTTGGTTTCGCTTCCGGGTCTTTAGACACCTTTCGAGCTGGCTTTGGAATATCTGATAAAACACTAGCGTCACCATCCGAATACCGGAGTTGGATTGGCTTAAGTGCTTCCTTCACTTCAGCCACAGTCTGAAACCGATTTTTAGGCTTGAGTGCAAGCATTTTATGCACAATGTCAACGAGATCACGTGGTAGGTGAGGAGCAACTCTGCCAAGCGGATCGACGTCTGCGTATCGTTTCGGGTCAGCTCTTACTGCCCGATCACGTGATTCTTTAAGCGGTGATCGACCAGCAAATAAAAGATAGAGTAGCGTACCAAGAAAAAAGACATCGCTTCGTACATCATCACCGCGCACACCACCAGCAACTTCTAAGGCTGCATATTCAACAGTTCGTAACTTCCCGATCTCATCATTTTTTTTCCCTACCGACTCTGCAAAACTAGCCAAACCAAAGTCAACGAGCTTTGTACGACCTTTTGCTGATATCAGAACATTGGATGCTTTTAAGTCACGATGTGTTACGCCTTCGGCATGAGCATATTCCAGAGCATCAACGAGTTGTGTTGCCAAATCGAGAGCCCGAACAAGGTCAACGCTTTTCCGGATTTTCACTAATTCTCGGAGTGTCTGTCCTTCAACAAACTCCATCGTAATAAAGCTACTGGACCCCTCTTTGCCTACTTCTTCTATACGAACGATTCCTGGATGCCTCAGCATCAGACCCATCCTGCCCTCTCTCAGAAATAGATCACACTTGGCTTCGTCTGACGAGAAACGTTTCCGCAGGACCTTTACCGCTAGAATATCTCCGTTATCCTGTGCAATGGCTCGGTAGACACGCGCAAAAGAACCCGCACCTGCCTGATAAAGGATTTTTGTGCGACCATAAAAGAAACCATTGCGGTAACCGTTTCGAATACGTTCCCATTGATATCCAGTGAGCAATTCTCTTCGCACGCAAGCCGATCCAAACTGCTCTGGCGACACCTCTTGTGAGCCAAGTTCCCGCCATACGCCTGCTATCTCAGCCGCTTCGATGAGGCCGAGTTCCACGACAGCAGCAGACACATCCTCGGTTGTAAGAGTCAACATGGCAAAAATCCTTAACCAATAATACCTTGGTCATCGGCTCCATGCCGGAAAATACTTTCCTAAGTTACCCGACTGTCCTGTTTTCAGATAAAAGACGGACTGTCTGGACAGCCCCTCTAGAGCACACCATTGGCCGCCTGCTACAAGCCTTATTCGCACTTCATCGCAATAACATGTCGGTATATCGAGGGAGCCCATTCGTGGTTTTACGCCTACTAGAAAAACCTGGTCAAAATAGCCGGTCACTGGTAGTGCCTCATTTTATTTTGAAACTCGTTGCGTATCTCTTTCATAACGTCAAGAAACGGCTTCCTTTCCAAGCTAAAATCACCAACCTGAGGATACAAAAAAGGTCTTCTGGAAAGTCGTACAGAAACCAATGCGTCCAGAAGATTTCTCAAATGGTAAAAAATCAGCCACGATTACGTTGGACTCATTTTTCCAAAATTGGATTTCTTTTTTTTCTAACTTGTCTGGTCCTTCAAGATGTTTCGAACGGATCTAGTCTGACAGAATGCTTTGACGGACCCACAACGGTAACTACAGTCACATCACATCCTGGCCTTCGAGTTCTTCAACAAAGTATTGAAAGTGTTAATACTCATGCTGGTACTGGTTGCGAGACCATTACCCTTCAGACAGACCGAACCACTCTAAGTCGAATCTTGTTTCCGATTCCCGAATCTATGGTCATTGATGAATTCTCTGCCCAGGTCTGGATTCGTTGTGATCATCCAGCTGCTCGCCTCGCCTGCCAAATACGACTGCCTGCGTCACCATCGAACAATCATCAACCCGTACAAGTTTTTGTCTCAGGACCGCCCGCCACAAATGCTTCACGCTGGCAGCCTCTTATGATTGGTAATGTCCCTAAGATTCTTCGGTCACAACTGCCGGCATTACGGGCACAATACGGACCAGAAATTAACTTAGACAACGCTACGATTTGTGGGCTTGCAATTGAAATACCTCTTGGTGCCACTCGCTGCACCATATCGATCGATGATTTCTCCGTTGCTGGCTTAATCACAACGGCAGATTCAGCAAAGCTACCAACAACAGATTCACCAGCCACAAACTTAATTCAAAACAATAGAAATATTCAAAGCGTTGATGATGAAACAGCTGGTCTTGTTCGTGGTGTGCTCGAAGTCGATGGAAGACCATTCTTCCCAAGGGCGATTGAACATCGGGGTGAGCCTTTTGTGAGACTCGCACAATTGGGGTTCAATTGCATTCAGCTCCACGAACCTGCTTCGACAAGCCTTTTAGTGGAAGCAGAGCAGGCTGGGGTTTGGATTATTTGCCCACCACCAGCCTTGCCAGATGTTGACCTGAAAGAGCCAGAAAAACTACCGGCTTTTTCTGGAAAATGGAACCGAGTACTTCTCTGGGATATGGGTCGTTCTCTTTCAGTGGAAGACATTCCTCATCTTGCCGAACAGGTAAGACGTCTGCGTATCTGTGACCGACGTCAGGGCCGGCCCATTATCGCATCAGCTGATTCTGGCCTTCGTGAAATTTCTAGACATCTCGATATGCTGGTTGCACATCGTACCGTGCTCGGCACAAGTCTTGAACTCTCAAATTACCTTACGTGGCTACAACAACGACCACGACTTGCTCGACCAGGTACGCCTCTGCTTGCTACGCTATCCACAGAGATAGACTCGCGAACAACTCTTCAAGCAGCGATGCTTTCAGGCACTGGTAACAATGGGCTACCAATCGATGAAGAAAGTCTTCTTGGAGCAGCCTTTACAGCGATTGCAGCCGGCAGTCGTGGCATCTTATTTAGTTCAGCCCGACCTCTCACCGGAACCGATTCTGAAAGCATCACAAGAGCCGCTGCAGTCCAAACAGTCAATCTTGAACTTGAAACAATATCTGCGTGGGGAGCCAGTGGGCGATTTACATCCGATGCAGAGACAAGTGATCCAGAAGTAAGAGCGATGGTTATTGAAGCATCTCGATCTCGGGTTGTACTTATTTGGCGATCGGTTCAAGGCGGGCAAATAATTGCCAGCCATTACCGTGGTGATATTCCACGTCAAGAACAGCCTTTGAACATCCTCATTCCTGGAATTCCAGAGGCACACCGACCTTGGGAAATAACACACAGTACCCTCCGACCATTGCAACACCGAAGAGTAACCGGTGGTGTTACGATGACACTCGACAACTTTCATGCTGCCGCCGTTATCCTCATTAGTAATGATCCATCTGCGACTGCTCACGTTCAGGAATTAGTCCGCAGAAACGCACCAACCGCAGCACTTCTTGCCCGCTCTCAAGCAGCAAGTGCAATTGCACGTACAAGGAGGCTGGCTACTGAGTTGCCACCGCAGGCTCTTGGGCATTTCCCTGTTACGGAAATGCTCGCCGAAGCCCAGCAAGAAGCGCAATACGCTGAATCTATGATTGCTCACGACCCTACGGCTGCTGTAAAAAAGCTTGAACGGTCGCGTGCTATAGCCGGACAGTTAGAGCGACTCTTTTGGGAACGAGGAGTCACTGCAACTGGCTCAATGGTCGCGAGTCCTCTTACTACTTCCTCAGCCACACTTTCAGATCACTGGAGGATGATCGACGCGTTGCAGTCAACCAATGCCGGCAAAAACCTGCTGGAAGGCGGCAGCATGGAAGAAATCAACACCCTTTCTAGAACTGGTTGGCAACATTTCGTCCGGCCAACGGACCAAGTTAAAGGCTCCGTTGAGCTTTCAACGAATACACCAGCCGAGGGGCAGAGAAGCTTACGAATCAGCGCAACTGCAATAACTCCAGAAGAAGCACCGCTGGTTATTGAAACTCCTCCGATCTGGATTACAACACCACCAATTACTGCACCCGAAGGCACACTTCTGGAAATTGTTGCAAAAGTTTGGGTTCCAAATCCTATTCAAGGATCTGTTGATGGTCTTCTTGTTTTTGATTCGTATGGTGGACCAGCCTTGGCAGAACGAGTCAACAAAACAGACAGCTGGCGACGACTTGTACTCTATCGAATTGTACCCTTTGCTCAGACTCAAGAAGCTACCGAATCGCCTCCACCTCTCACCGTAACTTTTGCATTAACAGGTTTAGGTAGTGCTCAGATTGATTCAGTGTCAGTTCGGCCTCTTATGCGAAGCCGTCCTGGGCCTACAGTAACATCAACCACTTCAGGAAATCGTACTTTCCCGAAACCCGAGGAGATTCTCAACGGCAATCAGGTCCAAATGACACCTGCTCCCACGGCGTCTCCCAATCCCACGGAGCCACGATCGGCTTGGCCGGGCATGAGTCTTGAGTGGCCCAAGATGTTGCCATTCACGAAGCCAGAATCAACTCCACCAGAGGGTCCTTCTGGTAGTACCATTGATCCATTCAAACGTGCTCGAAGCTCTCCTTCGGTACAACCATAAGCTCTAGTTGTTCGATTCTGACCATTACAGTGGAATACTAGACTTTGGAATCACCGTTCTCTTCAGAACACTTCTATGAAAAAAACTTACTCCCACTCTAACACCCAGCAATCAACGTGTTGCCAACGACATCCTTCCAGTGAAACTACAGTGCAGCTGGACAACAACGACGCTGTCTACTTTTGCCCAATGTGCCCTGATGTATCCTCCGCGACGCCAAAATCCTGCCCACAATGCGGAATGCAACTTGAATCAACAGGTCCAGATTCAGCTTTCGCGATCGACCCGGACACACCGCTCATCGACCGAGAATTACTCTCTGGACTCCTGCTTCTAACTCCCATTTTTATCTTCGCAATGGGCCCAATGCTTGGACTATCTGTCGACACTTGGTTGGATGCTCGTATAAACCAGGTGCTACAGCTTCTTTTCACAAGCGTTCTCATCATTACATCTGGCCGTTCGATTCTAATTCGTGGAATAAAAAGCCTTATTTCCGGTCATCTCAACATGTTTACGCTGATCACTATCGGTGTGACTGCCGCATATATATTCAGTGCTACAGCCACGCTTCTACCGGACTTTTTCCCGGAAGAATTTCATGACCCCAGAACAAGCCTCGTACATTCTTTCTTTGACGCCTGTGCGATGATCATTGTGCTTGTTCTGATAGGTCAGACACTCGAAAACCAAGCCCGTATAAAAACTGGCAGTGAACTTCAGTGTCTTTTATCACTAGCTCCAACAACAGCAAGGCTCGTAACGGAGCATGAAGAAAAAGACGTACCCCTCAGTAATATTCATCCGGGAGACCACCTCCGAGTTCGACCGGGTGAGACAATTCCTGTCGACGGAACTGTACTTGAAGGAACAAGTAGTGTTGATGAATCATTGAT
>PKCL01000096.1 GCA_002862165.1 Planctomycetaceae bacterium | reverse complement strand
CCGACACAGCAAAACTCACAGCATCATTTGACAGCAACGGCAACCTGGTGCTGACCCCAGTTGGCAGTGCCACTGGTTCTGTCGATGTTACCGTGACTGCCACATCGAAGCTTGACAACACAACCGCAAGCGACGCATTTTCGGTGACTTTGGGTGGTCAGGCGGGACCAACAATTACACCAATTGAGTCACTCGGCAGTACGTTCCTTGGGAAAGACGCGACGGGCAAACTCTACGCTGGTGACCAGGCAATTTTCTACGAGGGGCAACACCTTATTGAAAATCGATTTGCTGCTTTCACACCGCTTGCTGTTGAAGACTTTGGCAGTAATGGTGGCAAGGAAATGCTGCTTGAGAAAAGCGACGGCAGCTACACTTTGTGGAGCATGACTTCTTCGTGGGCCTACCAGTCACACATCATCATCGGTGCTGGCGACACCAGTGCGATCAACGCGGCCCTTGTCAAATTTGGATTGGCTGACCCAGCACCAACACTGACGGCGATTGAAGAGGCTGGAAATACGGTCTTGAATCAGGACCAAGACGGAAACTTTTATGCTAACAATTCGGCCATAACATTTCTCTCGAACAGTGAAACTGTTCAACTAAATGCAGCGATCTACAATCCGCTGGAAGTTATTGCGGTTGATGACTTTGGAGTTGATGGTGGTAAGCAACTGGTCTTCAAGGCGGGTACAACAGCAATTTATGTCTGGGCACTCGATTCGAACTGGCAGAGAGACACATCAAGTACCCAAATTATCCGGTTTGGTGACGCCTCAGGCATCGAGGCTCAAGAAGTACGCTTTGGTATCGACATCAACGGCGGTGGAATTGGTTCACAATTGTCACCAGTTGAATCTCAAGGTTCTGTCATTCTTCAGCAAAGCGGATCCGGTGCATTATTCGCCGGAACAGACGCAATTACATATCTTAGAAATGGTGTAGTAGCCCAGTTAACAACATCATCATTTGGTAGCCTGCAAGTTCTGGCGGTTGATGACTTTGGAGGTGATGGTGGTAAACAATTGGTCTTCAAGGCTGGCACGACAGAAATCTATGTTTGGGCACTTGATTCGAACTGGCAGAGAAACACATCAAGCACCCAAATCATTCGTTTCAGTGACAGTTCGGGCATTGAAACTCAAGAAGTACGCTTTGGTGTCGACATCAATGGTAGTGGAATCGGCTCACAATATACCCCTGTTGAATCACAAGGAGCCGTTGCTCTTCAACGGAATGATGCCGGTGCACTTTTTGCTGACACTCAACCCATTACTCATCTCAAAAATGGTGTCGTTAAGCAATTGACCACCTCAAGCTTTTCGGGCTTACAAATCATTGCAGTTGATGACTTCGGCGAAAATGGCGGAAAGCAACTTGTATTCAAATCAACAAATGAAGTTTACACGTGGACTCTTGATGCAAACTGGCAGAGAGATATTGGAGTAAGTCCAGAAGTATTGCGGCTGAATGATTTGAGCAGTATAGATACAAAAGAGACCGCTTTTGGTATCGATATCAACGGTGCTGGTGTAGGCGAACACTTTATTGATGTGGAAACAGAAGGAAGTACTCGACTACGAAAAAGTTCGGTGACTGGTGTGATCTACGCTGATGATCAACCTCTGACACAGATGCGTAACGGAGCACCCGTTCAAATTAAAACATCAGACTATGCCAATCTTGACATTGTTGCGGTTGAAGATCTTGGAGCGAACGGAAAGCAACTCGTATTTAAAGCATCTGCTGAACTTTACATTTGGACACTCGATGTAAATTGGCAACGTGATACAGATGTAAGTCCGGAGATTATTCGGCTTAGTGATTCCGCTGCAATCGATGAGAGGGAACTAGCATTTGGAACTGATTTCAATGGCGGAGGGGTTGGCTCAGTGCTATCAGACATCGAAACTGCAGGCTCAACTCTTCTTCAGCAAAATCTAGCTGGTGCCCTATTTGCGAGCGGTTCGCCGATCATGTACTTGCGTAGCGGTGTTCTCACGCAGTTGACAACTTCAACATATGGCAATTCCATTCAGGTTGTTGCTGTAGAAGATCTTGGTGCAGGCAATGGTGGCAAGCAATTAGTATTTGTTGCCGGTTCAAAACTCTATTTTTGGACCATGACCGACGGATGGCAACGAGACACTTCGACAACAGAGATTTTAGCAGTCTCTGACACGGATGAAGTAAGGGCTAGGGAAGTTATTTTTGGTGTTGATTTTGATGGTGGTGGAATCGGAAGCTGAGAGTATTAATCGTTGGTAGGTTTTTTGAGTCTATAGTACACCGTGCCAGTTGCCGCATGGCGAATTGAACTCGACTTTGCCAACCAAGGCCAAAGCCTTCCCCAAGATTCTGAGGACCAGCGCGCTGCTTGAAACCAACCGGTATCAAGCACCTCTCTTTCAAAGTCTTGATACTCCATGCGATTCAGATGGATTTCTTCGCCTGCCGAAAGGCCTGAAATACTTACGCCATCTTCATAAAAACACATACCGCCAGTTTGTTGAGCCCTCTGCACCTCTTCGCTCCAGTATCTGCAAAGATATTGCTCCGAAACAATATTGAGTGGCCAAGGAAAGTGAATGTACGGAAATAGATGGTGCCCACCACGATGTGACAAGTAGTTAAAACTCAGTACGAATTGGCCGCTTGGACGAAGAACCCGGTGGGCTTCCAATAGTGCTTGTTTTACATCTGGCAGGTGCTCAAAAACAGTATGGCTAAATATTGAATCAAAAGAGCTATCTTCGAACGGCAATTCACTGGCCGAACCCTGCACCACACGGACACCTTGAGCACGTTGCTGTATCCAGTCAGCTTTACATTTTTGATATTCCAACGCAGTGACAGAGGTTGCCCCACGGTTAAGAATGCTCTCGGAGTACTGACCAAGGCCAGCTCCTAAATCGAGGACTTCTTTTCCTTTGATCCACTCATCAATGTCACCAAGATGACCATACACCGAAAGGCTTGCGTCTACTGGCGTCACATAGCTGTAGTAGGATTCATAGTCAGCATACATCTCATCCGGATAATTACGTGAGAAAAGCGTATTACCCAATTTTATAACCGACAGGCTTGTTTCATACGAAATACCCGATACTCGATACACGAAAACACTACTGACTTTCAGCAGACACCATTTGAAAATGGTGAATAGATCACGAAAGGCACTTAAAAACGTTCGGACACTCGGGGGCAGCTTCTCTCTCAATAATTTTCTCATGGTTATCCAGCCAAAAGCTTCATTCCAACCTTTCTTTGAGAGAATCTGATCTCTATTTTCTAAACTTCACATCTATTTTCTGAACTTCACATAAGCCAGTAAAATTGATACTGCCAGACTTTTCGCTTCTCTTACTCATTCGCCTAAACACAACCAGAAGTTGGTATAAATTCTACCGAAATTCTTTTGGGTTAGGGTAGAGATGATTCAATGCCAATTACGAAATTCCCTGACAAGGAAAACCATGTGACAAAGCAGCCACTGATTTCTGTCCTAACAGCTGTTTACAACAACGCTTTAGTTGTTGAAGAATCCATAGCCTCTGTTCGAGCACAATCGTACCCAAACATCGAATATGTGGTTGTTGACGGAGATTCAACTGATGGAACAAAAGACATTCTGAAAAAGCACGAATCTTCTATTGATATCTGTATATCCGAGCCAGACGATGGTCTTTACGACGCTCTCAACAAAGCAATTCGGCTGGCGAATGGTGAATATATTATTTTCCTCCACTCAGATGACATATTCCACAATGAGGACGCACTGCAAAACCTGGTAACAAAAGTGCTTGAAAAGGATACAGAGATTTGCCTGTCCAGTGTTGTTATCACTGATAAAGAAATGACCCGCGTCATACGTTACTACCCTCCATACAAGCCGACAAAGTGGCTTTTTCGAATCGGCTGCATGCCGCCACATCCGGGATGTCTTTTTAAAAGTTCGCTTCATGACGAGTTTGGATACTATTCCACAAACTATAAAATTGCTGGGGATTTTGATTTTTTAGTACGCATGTTTTTTGCACGACCGATACGATGGACTCGTACGACAACCATCACAACATGCATGCGACGTGGTGGAAAAAGCAATGACGGTTTAGCAAGTAAAATCGATATTATGAATGAAGTTCATGATGTTCTGAAGACTCACAACATCTACTCAACTCGACTCTTACAGTTGTTGCGATACTGCCTGCGAGTTTTTGAATTTTTACCGAGAAAAAATATCCGTCTATAAAAATAATTTTTTAGAATCTTGTATGTGTGAAGCACGAATTAATCGTCATGAACAAAACCAGGCCGCTCTTCAGCCCCTTGGAGCCACCCGTAAAGGCTTATCATCTGAGCAGCTACTGCATCCCATTGAAAACGCTCCGTCACGAGAGCAGAAGCACTCGATCCCATTTTTAGCCGCTGCTCATCCTTCATGGATAGCACTTTTGTGAGTGCTTGCTCAAAAGAATTTGCATCCGGGTCAGCCAATACCCCAGCACCTGCGGACACAACTTCAGGGCAGCCAGCAGAAGATGAAATAATCACTGGCAATCGTGATGCCATGGCTTCAAGAAGAACCATGCTGAATCCTTCTGAAAAGCTCGGCAGGACAAAAAGATCGGAAGAATGCAGCAACTCTTCTTTCTCTTTTCCATAAACTGATGGACAAAAGATAACAGAATCTTCCATCTGGTTATCTCGCGTAATTTGCTGGAGTTCCAAAAGATGATTGTCATCATCAGGACCGGCAATAACGACTTCCCAGCCGGAGAATTGCTTCTTGATCCGGGCCCAAGCAATCAGAAGATGCTTAAGCCCCTTAATAGGGTGGATGCGTCCAATAAAAAGAATGGTTTTTTTATCTCTCCTTTTCTGTAACGGTGCTCTGCACCTTGCTTTTTCAAATGGTCCTAGTGATATCCCATTAGGAATAATTGCTATTGGATTCTTCAGACCCATTCTTCTTACGCTCATTGCCTCCTGTGCGGTCAGTGCGTGAATACATTGAGCTGCCTTTAAATTTTTTAAGACATAACAATATTTGGCAATTGCTTTCTTCCAGGCTGATCGCCGAAGTGCGGACTCCTCCAGCATTCCTCGCGGGCTTATCACGTGTGGTACTGACAACTTTTTTGAAAAAACAGCTGCGTCATTACAAACCGAACTCCAAATACCATGTGAGTGAATGACATTTGCATGCTGCCCGGCATTCATAAGCATTCCTCGGAAGCCTTTTGGCAGAGAAATGTTTACATGTTTTACAGAACGGCACGGAACACAGTTGATTGAAACATTCTCACATGAACTGGTTAGCAATGGCCCAAATGAGCTTCCCAAATCAACGGCACATAGATTCACTTTGCAATTACTAGCACTTATTGCCTCACACAGACCAAGGGCTGACCGTGGCATACCACCCCTCTGCTCATTGAGTGAGTCGACTACATGGGTTACCTGCAAAACGGCCATTTCGCTCACAACTCTTTGTTTTTCAATCAATACAACGACGTTCTGTCACATTCATCTGTTTTCTGAATATGACTAGATTTATAGCTGAAATGATTTTTTGTCTATATTGACATTTCTACTTTCAATCACTATTTTCCCCCCGTTGCCAAAGACCTCTCATAGATAGTCAGTTGAAAATTCAGCCTCTACTGAATTCACTCATATAAATACTCCTAGGATGAATATTCGATGCTTGTACTTGGACTGAATGCTTATCACGGCGACTCAGCAGCAGCGATACTGCGAGATGGTGAGCTTCTTATGGCTGTTGAAGAGGAGCGATTTACCCGGGTGAAGCACTGGGCCGGCTTTCCGAAGTTAGCAATTGAAGCATGCCTTCATCATGCCTCAGCAACTATTTCTGATGTCGATATTATTGCTGTAAATCGAGATCCAAATGCGCAACTTCTGCGGAAAGCAATGTTCGTTCTCCGGAATCTTGGTTCATGGGAATTCATCTCAAAACGCTTACAGAACCGAGCAAAAGTACTTGGTCTTGAAAAAACATTTGCCAATGAATTTGGCATAGATGCCGCTGCCATCCGCGGACGCATCCACACCGTAGAGCATCATCTTGCGCATGCATCAAGTGCATATCATCTATCAAAGTTCCAAGATGCTGCAATATTATCCGTTGACGCTTTCGGTGACTGGACAAGTACCATGTTTGCTGTTGGTCGCAACGGTACAATCCATGATTTACGACGGGTATTTTTTCCACATAGTCTTGGCGTTGCCTACTCAGCCGTCACTCAACTCATTGGGTTTCCTAACTATGGTGATGAATACAAGGTGATGGGA
>PKCL01000035.1 GCA_002862165.1 Planctomycetaceae bacterium | reverse complement strand
TGTCCTTCGGGGTGAGGCTTCTGGAACGAATCGAAGAGAAATAATCTTGGATATGCAGAAATAAGGCGAGTAGGGTAGGGTATCGTCGGTCTTGTGCCGATTCTTATTCTCTCCAGTTTGCTTTTGGCTTATGTCTCAAAATTCTGCCCTTGATCGTGTCTGGACTGTTCCAAATATCATTTCGCTTGCGCGGTTGGTACTGGCACTTGTTTTATTCGCATTGATCGAAGGCGTTGCTGGTCGACAAGATCTCGCTGCACTGGTTCTGTTTGTGTTGGCGGCCGCCACTGATTGGGTTGATGGGTGGTACGCACGAAAATACGGCCAGGTCAGTCGTCTCGGACGTATCTTTGACCCCCTCGTTGATAAGGTGATTGTCTGCGGCACATTCGTGCTGCTTGCTGATCGCACGGGTTCCGCGATTCTGCCGTGGATGGCGCTGGTCATTGTTGTGCGTGAACTCGTCGTGACGGCTATCCGTGCTGAAATGGAACGAACTGGGCTCGACTTTTCTGCTGCCTGGTCTGGTAAAGTCAAAATGCTCTTTCAATGTGCTGCGATCGCCCTGGAGCTCGGCAGCCGAACGTGGCCCGAACTCACGATTGGTGCTATTTCTATTTATCAGGTAGCCATTGGTGTTGTCTGGCTGGCAGTGATTTCAACCATCTGGTCTGGTCTGGAATATATAGTCGCTGCTCGCCCTCTTTTGAGTCAGGATTCATGACAATACTGGTCGGATTGCTTGCCACAGTTGTGTGCTTCACGAGTCTTTTCTGTATCGTGAAACTTTTTGTGCGCTATCGAAGCGGTGAACCCCTGCTTATCCCGCTACCAGAAAATTCAGCATCGTGGGATGGGTTTGACGTTGCGAGTTTATTTGTCCTGTTTATTGTGTGTCAGGCGCTGTGTGTCACGGTGGTGCAGCACTTTTTTCCTGTCGGTGATGAGGCTACAGCTGATGTACTCGGATATCAGCTGCTGGCAAACGCGATTGCGATGCTTGTATTCACCTGTGTTGCGTCACTTATCCTGCGAGCGCGTGGAGCATCTTGGAAGAGTCTTGGGTTTCAGGATGAGGCTCCATTGACTGGACTTCGACTGGCGGGCCTGACTTGGGTCATCATTGTTCCACCACTCCTGGCACTTGCCGCATTTCTTGATCGCTTTGTCAAACCATATAGTCATCCGGTTGTTGATTTTCTTCAGGCGGACCGCACAGCATGGGCCATTGGACTCGTCATCGTCACGGCAGTTGTGGCGGCTCCCATCGCCGAAGAGTTCTTTTTTCGTCGAATTCTTCAAGGGTGGCTTGAAGTCAAATTAGGAGATTGGGCAGTTGTGGTCTCAGCAGTCTGCTTCGGCGTAGCGCACTTGGGCCATGGTCTGGGGTGGGTTCCACTGATTGGCTTTGGTCTGGCTGCGGGGTATCTTGTCCGTCGTCGAGGGACTATTGTGCCGAGTATTGTCCTGCACGCCCTCTTCAATGGACTCAGTGTGGTGCTCTTGTTGATGTCCGACTTGAATTAACACAAAGAGATTGTTTTTAGAAAATCGATCTGGTGGAAAAGGCCAGAAAACGACGACAATCTGAAGTGCGTCGAAACGTTGGTGTGTTGGTTCATGTTGAAAGAGGCTTTGCTGCACGTCATGAAAAGAAGCATGAAAACCATAGTCGTTGACTGGGCTGTGTATGTCGCTGTCAGAGTGGCTATTTGTATTGTGCAGGCACTACCTCGTCGCTTTCTTGAGCGGCAGGCACGGAAGTGGTCCTATTTTCTCGCTTATAAAGTCAATATTCGCCGGGATGTGGTACTCGACAATATTGAGCGTTCGTTCCCTGACTGGACGGAAGAAGAATGCCAGGAGGCTGGCCGTGCAATGTGGGAACATCTGTTGTTAATGGTGATTGAAATAGCACACGCTCCACGGGTAATCAGAAAAACAACTTGGCGGCGATATTTGCGGATCGAAGGGCTTGAGCTACTGATCAGAACACTCTGGCTCGATCGCCCAAAGGTTGTTCTCTCAGGGCATTATGGAAACTTTGAACTTGCAGCATTTCTTTTTGGTGTTTTTGGGCTCAAATTATTCTCAGTTGCACGTGAACTCGATAATCCGTTTCTCGATCAGTTTGTTACGGAATTTAGAGAGTCGAGAGGGCAGAAGATTCTTCCGAAAAAGGGAAGCGCGCCGGATGTTGCAGCCGTTCTCGAAGAGAATGGCGCAATAGGGTTACTCGGTGATCAGGCCGCTGGGAGGAAAGGATGCCGGGTCGATTTCTTTGGACGACCTGCCAGTGTGCATAAGGCGATCGGTGTGTTTGCCCTGTCGTCAGAGGCTCCAGTCATGGTGTGTACCGCGACCCGTCGAGACGGTCTCTTTAGTTTCGATCTTCGAGTCGAGGGCGTCATGGATCCTCGTGAGGACCGACCAGAGGTAGAGAGTCTCACAGATCTCTCACAGTGGTATACGACCCTGCTTGAAGAGGCCGTACGTCGGCGACCGGACCAGTATTGGTGGGTGCACCGTCGCTGGCGGTGTTTTGGACAACCACCCAAAAAGCCAAGGAATTCAGAGGAACAAGCGGTAGCCTGATGAAGTCTTCCATTTCATGGTGAATTTTAGGAAAACTTTTATACGCGTCGCAGACAACAAGGTGTTTGGTGCTGCTTCGTGCACCATGTTGATGTGGCTTCTTCGTGAGAATGAAACGAAAAGCCCGTAGAAACAAGCAGGCGAGTGTGCATGGCGGATTGGATTGATATCGCAGCTACAACTGAGTGTCCTCCCGGGAAAAGTATTGAGCGGGTTGCTGCGAATGCAATGGTGGCACTCGCTAATGTTGATGGGCAGTTTTATGCCCTCGACGGGCTCTGTCCACATCAGGGGGGGCCACTCGGCACAGGCGAACTTTGTGGTATCGTGCTTTCCTGTCCCTGGCATGGATGGCAGTTTGATGTCACCACTGGGCAACACCGTTATGCCGCAAATGTGCGTCAACAAACCTATGAAGTAAAAGTTGAAAGTGGCCGTGTGTTTGTGCGAAAAGACAATAGCGACGCTGCGACGCAAGGGGGCCATTCAGAGTGATCACGTATCGCTGCTTTCGCAATGATGACCCGCCTCGTCTCGCTGAGGTCTGGCGGACTGCTGATCTCGGGCCGCTCGCCATGCAGCCGATGACCACTGCTGAACTCGAGGCAGGGGTTTTTTCAAAGCCTTACTTCGACCGACGTGGTCTTATTGTGGCAACTGAAAACGACCAGATCGTTGGCTTTGCTCATGCTGGATTCGGACCAACGGCGGATCAGAAAGGTATCGATACTCGAGTCGGCTCAACACTTCTCGCAGTCGTGCCACCACACGCCCTTGAAAACGAAATCAGTGATCAGTTGTTGATGCGGTGTGAACGCTATCTCCAAGAATGCGGGTCCACGTGTCTACTCGGTGGCGGGAATGATGTGTACCGTGGCTTCTATCTCGGTCTCTACGGTGGCTCTGATTTACCAGGAATTCTTGATTCTTCGCCAAAGATGCAGCAGATGTTTGAACGGGCAGGGTACCGGCAGCAGCAGCGGATCACTGTTCACCGCCGGCCGCTTGAGGGTTTTCGGGTTCCAGTGAATAGACTTCATATTGCCATTAGAAGGCGAACGGTGATGCACGTGATCGATGAACCTGAGCGACGAACATGGTGGGAGGCGGCAACGACAACCGGTGTAGCACTCCGTCGCTATGAACTCCGTAATAAAACAGACGATGTGCTTGGAAGTGCAACCTTCTGGGATATGCAGCCACTCTCACAGGGTTGGGGAGTTGTTGCAGCCGGTCTTTTACATGTCGATATTGAGGGTCCACGAAGACGCCAGGGACTCGCTCAGTATCTCATAGCAGAAGCCATGCATGACCTGTCTGAGGAGGGCGTTGCACTCATTGAGGCACACACTACAGACGCAAATGTGGCTGCCGCAAAGCTCTTTGAGAAACTAGATTTTTCTCAATCAGGGCAGGGGACACTTTTTGAGAAGGTTCTGACGTAAGGCAGGAGGCCATTCATCGTTGGCGAAGATGCTCAGAGGCTTTCAAGATGTTCTCTTACAGCACATGTCGTTGCCGCTGGTGGCCCTTCAAGTTCACGAAGACGTGCAGAGAGTGGCATTGTGACAGTGTCTCGGCGGAGATCATGAAGATAGTCCTCGATTAATTGACGTCTCTGTGGCGTTGTACGAAGAAGCCAATGCACCCAGCACCACGCTTCAGCGTAATGGTCTTGTGACATGACTGCTGCGTCTTCGAGTTCTTCAAGGCGTTCTATACGTGGCTGCCACGTGCCTTCGAGAAGACGGCCTGTGAGATGATCGGTATGCCCTTGGTGAAAACCATTCGCTGGTTGCGGCACTTCAAAAAATTCAGCAAGTCCTTCATCAAGCCAGAGAGGAATTCCAGGAAGTACAGCATGGAGATATCCATGTGTCGTTTCGTGCCGAAGGTCTTCGGCAATGCGTCCTTGCCATGGTGCAAAAATAGCAAGCGTGGTGTCTGTCTCGATGAAACATGCCCTGCGACCCGGGAATCGCGGGAAATGCCGTTGCACAAAAGTCTGATAGTCGGCGGGATCATTGAAGAGATAAAGATGTATTGGCTCATCGGAAACGGGTATTTCGAGTTCCTGACTAATAGTTGTCCGCATGGTATCGAGTTCACGAATCAGACGATGTTGACCAGCGAGTGGGAAATCAGAATGGATTCGTAATTGGCCAACACTTCGCTCAGTGTCATCTGGTAGGTCATCGGCCATGGAGAGGTTTGACAGGCCAGCAGCCATGCTGATGCGTTCAGTTGTTTCAAAAATATCTTTTATTCCAGTCTCATTTGACCAGCCTGTTGCAAGCATTGTGTGGGCGCAACCAGGGAGAAAGAAAATTCCGAAAACAATGCTTGCGATTGCAGCAAAACAATACCACGGTGAAAAAAAGGTCATTGAGAGTCCTGGCAAAAAGGCACAACACTTTAAGAGACTGTAGCGTTTCTAACTTGTAGCCGACAGAGCGGTTTCAGCGAGTAACAGAACGCCACGAAGAGCTTCGCCGTCTGTTGGGCGACCGAGGACAACGGTAGCACCGGCGGCCATCGCGGCTTGTGCAGTATCACTTCGTGGGAATGAGCAGAGCAATGCGATGATACGGCGAGGGTTCTGGCACGTTAGAAGCCGAATCCACTCGAGCTGAAACTCGGGTGAGTCATGGAGATCCCAGATGACGACATCCGCCGTATCTTGAATCGGAGGTTTCCCAGTGATGGTCTGCTCAACAAGACCACCCGCTGCTGTGACGAGCTCACTCACCGCTTCTGCGGTTGTGTCCGTTGAGGCTGCGACTGTTACCCGTACTTGGGTGACATAATCAAGAACGGTGTGTGGTGCATTCGTCGTTGTGGCATCAACCAACCATCTTTCTTCACGGCGAAAGCTTGCCGCATCAGCAAGACTGCTTGGTTGCCCAGACTTTAATCGATGAAGCCAGACGATGATACGAGAGGAAAGGTCATGCCACGGAACTGTAAGAACGCCATTTAATAACGGGCCACTGCGCCTTTGGCCGTCGGCCAAACATGAGCCAACAACAACTATTTTCGAGAGTGGCCAGCGGCTTGTGAGTCGCAGAATCTCATCACTATGAACTTGTCCAGGGTGGGTTTCCGAAAGGCAGATGACCAGGGGTTCAGGATCGCTATTCGCGACAGCATGCAGAGCAGCATCAACAGTCGGTAGCTGCCACAATTTAACACTTTTTTGAATCGCGGTTGTTACATGACGGAATTCTGCTGTGTTTTCAAGACTTCCTATCCAGAGTAATATCCGCTTTGACGAGGTCATGAGCACCACTTTTGCATATCGAGGCCGCAATTGCGTGCCCGCTCTTCGTGCTGAAGGAGTGAGTCACTTTCAAAGTAATCCACTATCAGGACGTAAGGAAAATCTCAAGTCCATTTCGGGAAAGTATCTAAAGGAGTTTGGCAGTTTAGGGAAGCTTGAAAAAGTTAATGTTGGTTACTTTTATAGGCGTTGCAGGTTTCTTGGAAACTCACCTTGACGGTATTTCCCAGTTGCTGACAATTCCACCTCGTTGCACAACTGATGACAAGTCGTGCTACAAAAACATGGTCCGGCTTTTCGGTGTTTGTCACAAGGATGTGGCAGACGAAGTCGGTACGGCGAATTGGCAGGAGGCCAAAGAAGAGATGACCCAACCCCGTGATAGCGCATCAGGAGTTCCAGCAGAGAAGAGTCTGCAGAAGTTGTCAAAAATTTTTCCGGAGGCTTCTTTCTTCGCCTGTTCAGATATCGAATGTCAAGGTTTTACTGAT
>PKCL01000052.1 GCA_002862165.1 Planctomycetaceae bacterium | reverse complement strand
GTATCGTAGGCCTCGACGCAGCCGTGCAAGTCGCCCATGCTCTTGAAGATGTCTTTCTGGCAGCTGGTGACAATAAAATTACTGTCAAACCGACACACGCAGATATTCTTCTTGCAGGCATTGATTTCCTATCCGCAATAGCCGCTGCAGACGATTCCACGGATGCAGCATGGCAAGGAAAAGCGAAGCATTGTGTTCAAAATCTTCAAGATGTTATTTCCAGCCCGACTCCAGAAACCAGCACGGCTCCAGAAACAAGTACATCAACGCCGAATAGCACTCCACCACCATCTTTAGAAGTTACACATTCAGAACAGCTCGTGATTCCTCTTGAGCCGACCGGTGAGGAACAAAAACATCTTGACCAGAAAATCTCCGATGAGGAAATAAAACGAAACAACTCTCCGGACGACACTTCGAAAACCGTAGCTGGACAAACCACTAAATTTGATTCAAAGGACACCAATCTCGACGTAGAGTTGTCTTCATCCGACAGTTCTACAGGCGACACTTCCGAGCGATCCAAAACAAGCCCGGCTGACACATCGAAAGATGATGAAGAACGGGTTGTTCGAGTCTCTACCGGAAGTTTGACGAGACTTGTGGGGCTCGCCGGAGAATCTCTTGTTGAGGCCCGACAACTAAGACCATTTGCTGACTCCCTGCTAGCACTGCGTGAATACCAAACCGACCTTTGCGATCAAGTTACAGCTTACGAAGAAAAAATTCGTGCCGTCGACCTGCCCGCCTCACAAATCACAATTATCGAAAGTTTGCGACAACAGTCCGTACAAAGTCTCGACAAACTTACAAAAATCATAGAGGCGTTTGAGGGGTTTGCGAGACGCAATGAAGACCTCTCAGAAAGACTGCACCGAGAGGTGATCTTCAGTCGAATGAGGCCGCTCGCCGACGGCATTCATGGTTTCCCAAGACTTGTCCGAGATGTGTCTCGCCAACTACACAAAAAAGTTCGACTTGTCGTCCAAGGTGATCAAACAGGTGTCGACCGTGACATTCTTGATAAACTCGAAGCACCGCTTTCTCATCTTATTCGTAACGCCCTTGATCACGGCATGGAACTGCCTGAGGAACGGCTTCAGGCAAATAAATCAGCAAATGGAACAATTACAATCGATGCTGGACACCGAGCAGGCAGCCTTACCATCAGCATTATTGATGACGGTCGTGGTGTAAACCTTGAATCACTGAAGCGTAAAATAATTGATCGTGAATTAGTCACACCGAGTGTTGCAGAACGCCTCTCAGAGCCAGAGCTTCTCGAGTTTCTTTTTCTACCAGGATTCTCAACTCGCAATAACGTTACCGAGCTTTCGGGAAGAGGCGTTGGCCTCGATGTTGTTCAGACCATGGTAAAAGCTGTCGGCGGAACCGTACGAATTACCACACAGCAGGGCAAACAGACATGCTTCACCCTGCAACTACCGATCACAATGTCTGTCATTCGTGCTCTACTCGTTGACATCGGCGGCGAACCTTATGCTTTTCCTCTTCCACGAATTGATCATATCCTCACCTGCCGGAGAGCAGAAATTGCGTCAGTCGAGGGTCGTAACTATATCGAACATGACGGCACTGCAATCGGTCTCGTTCACGCTTGCGACGTCTTTGGCATCGAGAAGTCGGGCCAAGAAGAAGGTGATCTTTCTGTAGTCGTTGTAAGCGATCGGGGCCAGCAATTCGGATTGGTTGTGAATGCATTTTCAGGAGAACGTGACCTCGAGGTGAGGCCATTGGATTCGCGACTCGGAAAGGTACCAAACATCAGCAGCGCATCATTACTAGAAAATGGTGAACCTGTTCTTATTGTCGACATCGAAGATCTTGTACGATCAATTGATAGTCTATTAACTGGTCGAGGGATTTCACCCATCGATGCCGCACGAGATGAACTAGAAGCTGTTCAGGCGAAACGAATACTGGTTGTTGATGACTCGATCACAGTACGAGAACTAGAGCGACAATTGCTTCAGTCACGAGGTTATGAAGTAGATGTTGCAGTTGATGGAATGGATGGATGGAATGCGTTTCGGAGCACCCCCTACGATCTTGTAGTAAGTGATGTCGACATGCCTCGAATGGATGGGATTGGCTTAGTAACTCTTATTAAAACTGATGCTCAACGAAGCCATGTACCTGTCGTTATCGTGTCTTATAAAGATCGTGAAGAGGATCGCCTCAGAGGCCTAGATGCCGGTGCAAACCGCTATCTCACAAAAAGCAGTTTTCAAGATGACACGTTTCTGGAAACAGTCGTCGATCTCATTGGCGAGCCCACCGACTGAAATTCGACCTTGATTCGATTGCCTCCATGATATCGAGTACCGTCTGCTCAGGTGGCTCTCCATTAAGGCCAATGACTTGGACACCTACTGGCAGCCCGGCGCTACCCACGTCCGCCTTACTAGCAGTTCGCAGAACGCGATCAAAACTGAAATAACGGCACGCCTGCTCATCCTCAGTCACTCGAGTCACTGGCACAGCACCAGCTGCTAAGTCCACAAGATTTGCCAGTAGGCACGGTGACGCCGCTGCAACAAGGCGGGCTGCAGTTTCATGTGGAAGAGCGGGTAACGAAGAGACTGGACAAATAATAGCATCAAATTTTCTTGCTATGTTTTTCATGTGCGCTACAACCATTGCTCGTCGTGCAAGAAGTTCCTCAAATCCTCTACGACTGCGTTTTCCGGTTGCGGCCAAAGCTGCTGCATCGATCCGATTGCCCAAAAGCCTCATTAGAATTGCGAGGCCTGGCCGCATCCATCTTGGCAAACTCGCAATCCGTAAAAGCTTTGCGACGCCACGAAGAGGTTTTTCTGAGCCGAAAAGATGCCGTATATCACGACCACCATCCGCTGAAAGGAGCCCAAACATAATCCATGCAGCCTCTTCAAAAACGGTGTCATCTATATACTCCACGGAATGCCCGGCTTGCTGAACAGCCTGAGCAGCCTCACGAACAGCCCGCTTAATGGCAGGCGACGGCTCAATAATTCCCGCATGCTCCCAAACTGCAATCCTCCGGGCTGTAAATGGCTGTTCTTTTAGATGAACACCAAAATCCAGCGATGATGCAACATGTTTTAGATCAGCGATGGTCGATGTTATGAGCCCAGTACGTGACGATACTACGCTGAAATTCGGCATCGTATTACAGGCACCACCATTCCCCAACATGCCTGACGTAGGCAAAAGAGCTGAGACACCACAAGCATGAGCTGGCTGACGAACACTCCCGGCCAAATCATTGCCAACACCTAATGGAACAACGCCTGCGGCAACTAAAGCAGCATCACCGCCACTCGATCCTCCCGGCCCTCGCTCTTGATTTTCTGGATGATTCGTTCGACCCCAGACTGGATTATTTGTCTCATGTAAATACATTGCTTGTGGAATATTTGATTTTCCTACAGGTACTACTCCACATGCTTTAAGTCGCTTCACAATCGGAGCATCTTGAGAATCTATCTGACCACATCGAGAGGAAATACCGAGCGTTGTCTGTAGCCCCTGAACTTCAAAACACTCTTTTATACTCGCCGGAACACCTGCAAGTGGGCCCTGCGTGTCAACATTCAGACAGACCTCTTTTGCCTTCTCGTAGTATGGTTGTACGAGTGCGTTAAGCCCGTCGTGTGTCTCTGTGAAGCGATGATAGGACTCCAATAAAACCTGTTGTGGTTTTAGTGATCTACTTTGAACACTACGTGCAATCTCAACGAGGGAACGCTGTCGCATCCGGAATCCTCCACGAAAAAAACTGTCTAGAAATTCATACAAGTTGTGGCGTATCTGGAGAAAGGCCGTGCAAAGGGCCGTAGCGCTGATAGAGGCTGTCTACTAAATATTGTTCTGATACAGGCTTCCCTGATGCTTTCTCTACCAAGGCTTCAGACGTATATGTTCGGCCAAAAGCATGGACGTTCTCACGAAGCCAATGAAGAAGTGGAGCAAACTCACCGTCACGTATTTGTTGAGGAGTTCCTACTCCTGACTGTTGAGCTGCAGCCATGATTTGTGCAGAGAAAATATTTCCTAATGTATACGTCGGAAAATATCCAATGAGCCCAGCTGGCCAATGAATATCCTGTAAAACGCCGTCCTCTATCCGCGAAGGACGCCTCCCAAAGTCGGCCTCAAAACGTTCATTCCATGCACTTGGGAGATCTGCAACTAAAAGATTTCCATGAATAATCTCCCTTTCAAGGTCAAATCTCATCATAACGTGCAAGTTATAAGTCACTTCATCCGCCTCAACACGAATGAAATTTGGACTCACACTGCGGACTGCTTTCGCCAAAGTGCCCGGAGAAACGTCATTGAATGGCTCTGGAAAAGCGTTACGTGCAATTGGATGACACCATTCCCAAAATTCAGGCGATCGACCTACAAGATTTTCCCAAAGCCTTGATTGTGATTCATGAATACCAAGCGACGCTGCCTCCCCAGGTGGCAAGCCAAACCAGTCGACCGGCAAACCTTGCTCGTAAAGACCATGTCCTGCTTCGTGTAGAACGCTATAGAGAGCCGTAGGAAGAAACTTTTCATCCCAACGAGTCGTCAGTCGACAATCGTTTGGTCCAAGTGTTGAACAAAAGGGGTGGGCTGTTGTATCGAGACGTCCTCGCTCAAAGGAAAACCCGATTTTTTCAACAACAAGGCGAACAAATGCTTGTTGCGATTGTAATGGAAAGTTGCCTCGAAGAACCGTCTCCTGCGGGCCCTCGGACGATTCAATGCAGCCTCGAACAAGAGGTGCCAAAGCTTTCCGGAGGCAAGAAAATGTAGCGTTAATAGACTTCCAGCGAGCCCCAGGTTCGTAGTCATCGAGCAGAGCATCGTAAGGATCAAGGTCTGGGCGCTGGCAGGCTGCCAATTCTCTTTTGAGTGAAAACATCTTTTCAAGGTGACTGACCATTGGCTTCCACTCTGATGCTTTCACAGCGCGAACCCAGGCCTGCTGGGCTTCAATTGAAGTACGGGCTAGTTCTTGAACGAGTTTTCCTGGAACACGAGACTGTTTCTGGAAATCTTCATGAAGCAATTGAATCGTTGCTTGCACAACTCGCGGCCCCTCTTTTCCAAGCAGACTGTCTTTCAGCCTTTGTAATCGATCTCCCTGCTCCTTCTCGGTTCGCTGGGCATGTGTTACTGCTGCCAAAGCAGCTACCTGTTCTGCCCGAAAATCTCCTGCGGCAGACGGCAGCATGGTCTGTTCGTCCCACTGAAGCAAACCATCGACTGCTCCTAAGAGAGACACCGATCGTGCATGGTCACACGAGGATAGGAACTCCTCATAGCCAATTTTACCATCAAGTAATTCACTGTATCTCACTCTTCCTCCATCTCAAGAATGTAAAACATGGCGTGCAGATTCGGTCGTTTGACAACTACCGGACGATACTACCGAATTCTGTTTATCATAGTGATCGACAACAGTACCCAATTTAAAAATTTTCACATAAAGGATGTACGTTCACAATGCTTGATGTACTGATTATTGCGGCCCACCCGGATGACGCCGAAATTGGAATGGGAGGAACGATTCTGAGAATGCTTGAGGACGGATTAACGGTTGGAATCCTTGACCTCACAAATGGTGAGCCTACTCCATTAGGGACACCTGAAATACGAATGCGAGAAACAAAAGCCGCAAGTGCAGTACTCGGTGTGACATGGAGAACCAACCTCGACCTTCCTAATCGGAAGCTTCAACATGACCTATCTGCACGAACTGCGCTGGCTAGCATCATTAGAAAAACTCAACCCCGGTGGCTCTTTACTCACTACTGGGTTGACGCTCACCCTGATCACGTAGCCGCATGTGAACTTACCGAAGCGGCACGCTTTTGGTCGAAGTTAACAAAATGTGAATTACCTCACAGTCCCCATTTCCCCGAACGTGTCTTTCATTTTTGGAGTGTCCACCAAAAAATACTCCCAGATCCAGCTTTTATAATTGACACAACGAAGACACGTGAAAGAAAAAAGGAAGCGCTTCTCTGCTACAAAAGTCAATTTCCAACACTGAAAAATGGGTTATCTGTTCCTGAACGAGTAGCGGCTGGAGATACCTGGTGGGGCACAATGATTGGCACTGCTGGAGGTGAACCATTTGCTTGCCGTGAACCCATTGCTTTGTCCGGATTCGGCGACTTACGGTGACTTTCACGAAGAGGCAGTTCTTCTCAAAAAAGACGTTTCGTGTGCCTCGTGAAGTCTGGGCGCTTCAGGAAGACTCATCCTGTGAACCTGAGCGACCCGTGGGGTGCAGCCTGCTTGGATGAGGGAGACTTGGCAGGTTACCTGACGGAAATCTGGCGAGCAGCACGGATGAGAGCCGAAG